>JBAVYC010000210.1:0-4018 GCA_049698595.1 Desulfobacterales bacterium
AAGAAAATCATGGAAGGCTGCAAGCGTAGAGCCTTGGATGCGGGTCTGCAGTTTCAAGATGAAACCCTGGAGTATATCGTTTCCAATCGGGATCTGCTGGAACTTACCCCCAAGGTCATGATTCCAACCCTGTATGACTACTGGGTTCACGATGTGGAAGTCCTGAAAGAAAAAGGCCGGTACGAACTGTATCCGAACAACCCCTACGAAACCGTTATCAACACCCGTCCGGCCATCTCTTTTTACAACGACAACAATCCTGACTGGATGAATGTTATGATTTTCTATCACGTTTTGGCTCATATAGATTTTTTTCAGAACAATCTATACTTCCGCCACACCTGGGATTACGATTTTACCGGCAGCGCCCTTTCAGATAAGCGCATGATTGCCAAACTCAGATCGGAAAAGGGCCGCTGGGTGGATTACATCATTGAATTCTCCCGAGGGGTCGACAACCTGGTGGGATACCATGGTGAACTTTCACATCTGAATCGCCCAGCCAGGACCAACCAGTCTAAGATGCTGGACTTTTATTTTGACGTATTTCTGCAGTCAAATAAAAAAGTAAAAATAACCGAGTACATAAAAGAAGTTAAACGCTACAATGACTGCATGCAGCAAAGCAAAGAGCTCGGCGAAAAAGTCTTCTTTTCGAAAGTGTTTAAAAAGCATCCGGAGTTCGATACAATTTTTAAGAAAACTCTGAAAGAGAAGAGCGATCAGAAATTGGACCTGCTGCAACATTTAATGACACACTCTGAATTTTTGGCCAAGGAAAAGAACAATTGGATGAAGCCCGTAATCGAAGTGGTTCGCAAAACATCCTTGTTCTTCCAGCCCCAAATTCGCACCAAAATTATGAATGAGGGTTGGGCGAGCTACTGGCATGAAACACTTTTTTTGCAGGACGACCGTATCGAAGGACACGAGGTTGACTTCGCCCGCACCCACTCCGGCGTGACATCCATGCCGCGAGTGGGATTAAATCCATATGCCCTTGGGATGCGACTGTTTTATTATATCGAGCAGCTCGTGGATAAAGGCAAATACTCCATTGGGTTCAAGCGGATTTCTGATACCGCAGAACGCGACCAGTTTGATGCCCAAACCGGGCAGGGAAAGGATTTTATATTTAAACTCCGTGATAACTTCAACGATTTCATGTTTATCAACACCTTTATCGACCAGGACTTCGTTAACCAACATAAGCTTTTCGTGGCCGGCCGGCGTTTAAACCAGGCCAAAGGCGTTTGGGAATATTAGGTCCAAAGCCGCAGCGCTGAAAATTATCGCCAGATGCTGTTGGACACCCTCTACCACCCGCCCTGCATTGAGATGGACCAGAATAAATCCAAAAACGGCGATCTGTACCTGGTGCACCGCTTTGAAGGCAAACCCCTGGTAAAAGAATTTATCGCCAATACCATGCTGGGGATTGAATACCTTTGGGGCGCTCCGGTCCGGCTTGAAACCAGTGAAGTGGTCCCGGCCCCAGCCGGGCAGACACCGATCCCCATTCCGGGTTTAACGATGCCGCTGGAAAAAGATCTCAAAGCAAAAGAAATAAATTGGCAGCGGGTTCTGTACACAATGAAAGACCGCAAGCTGTCCAAAGAAAACATATAAAACAGAGGACAGAAGGCAGATGTCAGAGAACAGATATTAACTCGTAGCTCACAGATCATAGAAGACAGAGGACAGAGAGGATTGGAGGCGGAAGGTGGAATCTTTGAGCAGGGGGCAGAGATTGGAGTTCATAGCCGGCAGCTGAAAACTCAAAGCCAGTAGATAATTCTATACGATCTCAACGAACCCAATGGTCTAAACGTTCGAAATTTATCCCGTTAAACCCATTTGTTTTTTGTTTAACCGGGACGATCAAAACCATCCAAGCGAACTCCACAGGATAGGGGCTAGAAAAAAGATATGGAGACCACTAGCAATTTAAAAACGCCTTCGAAAAGAGAGGCAAACGCCATCCAGAATGATGCTTCTGCCGCAGAAAGCATTAAAAAAGCTTTGGACAACCTCAGCCATAGTATGAGCAAATTTGAGCGGCGCTCTGCCATCCCATTTGAAGACTTTCTCAATGAGCTCGTCGTCAATCCGCCGGTTGTGATACGCAATGTTTTCCAGATCTTCTACGATATGATCAAAGACTACGTGGGAGAAGGCATCGAAGAATATCCAGATGACCCTGAATCGATTCACTATGTGCTCTATGATTGCAGCAAACTGTTCGTCGAGGGCTCAGACTATCCGTTTTTTGCCGATCGTCTCTTTGCCAATCGTTTGATCAGTCTGGTAGAAGCATTAAAGCGTGGTGCCCAGCAAAACAAAATATACATTTTTAAGGGTCCCCCGGGTTGCGGCAAAAGCACTTTTCTCAATAATCTATTGATGAAGTTCGAAGAATACGCCAACACCCCTGCCGGGTTGCGTTATGAAACCGTATGGCATTTTGACCGCAAAATTCTGCAAGACTACCCAAATTATGATACCCATCCGGTGCTTAAAAAATTATCTCAACTTCTGGAAGTCCCTTTTGCGGATCAGACCGAACAGATGCCTCAAACCCAATCGCAAAATTCCTTGCAGGGTTCCGAGGCCTATGCGGCCGCGCACTATGCGCCACGCCTGCTAGACGATTTCATCGAAGTGCCGTGCCCAAGCCACGATAATCCCATTTTGATGATCCCCAAGCACCATCGCCGTGAATTTCTCGACGATTTGTTTAAAAACAACGAGTACAAGTGGAAGCTGGCTACGGAAAAGGAATATGACTGGGTGTTCAGAGATAGTCCCTGCACCATCTGCAGTTCTTTATATGAAGCACTTCTGGACCGCCTGCAAAGCCCCCAGAAAGTTTTTGACATGCTCTATGCGCGACCCTATCGTTTCAACCGCCGTCTGGGAGAAGGCATCAGTGTCTTTAATCCGGGTGACAAACCGTTAAGGCAAAGTGTAATGGACAACCCGATTTTACAAAAACACATCAATAGCCTTCTAAGAGACAGTACCCGGGTCCAGTACATTTACTCCCGCTATGCCAAAACCAATAACGGAATTTACGCTCTGATGGATGTAAAGTCCCACAATACCGAACGCTTGAGCGAGCTTCACAATATCATCAGTGAGGGAGTCCACAAGGTAGAAGATATTGAAGAAAATGTGAACTCATTGCTGCTGGCTGTGATGAATCCCGAGGATGAAAAAAACATTCAAGAGTTTCAGTCATTTTTAGACCGGGTGGAGTACATCACCATTCCCTATGTTATGGATCTGGCCACCGAAGTAGAAATTTATCGCGAAATATTCGGCAAACACATCGACGAAAGGTTTTTGCCAAGGGTCCTGCATAATTTTGCGCGGGTAATCATTTCATCACGCTTAAATCAAAAATCCGAAGCCATGCTCGAATGGATTAGCGATCCCAACAAATACCGCCTTTACTGTGACGAAAATCTTCAATTGCTCAAAATGGAAATTTATACCGGGTATATTCCGGCCTGGCTGGCCGAAGAAGACCTCAAGAGATTGACCGCCAAGTTGCGGCGTAAAATCATCGCCGAATCGGAAAACGAAGGCGAGCATGGCGTTTCCGGGCGCGATTCAATCAAAATTTTTAATGAGTTTTACTCGGCTTATGCCAAAAAAGAAAAATTGATCAACATGTCGGATCTATGTAAATTTTTCACTAAGATTCACAACAGCGTAAAGGATTTGATTCCCCGGGGGTTTTTAGACTCATTGCTTCGCATGTATGACTACACAATTTTGCACGAAGTCAAAGAATCTCTCTACTACTACAATCAGGAGCAAATCTCTAGGGAAATCCAAAACTACCTGTTTGCGATAAATTTTGAAATCGGTGCGGTTGAAACCTGTACCTATACCGGGGAAAAATTGACAATAACCAAAGAGTTTCTGGACGGTATCGAAAGTCGACTGCTGGGGACCAAGACGGATGGTGCCCAGCGCGAGGCATTTCGAGCGGCGTCTCAAAAAGAATACA
>JBAVYC010000211.1:0-13358 GCA_049698595.1 Desulfobacterales bacterium
TGTAGTTTGCCAGAGTTCCCAGTTTCTCCTTCAGCAACCGCATGGGTGCCAACGCTGCCGGGTTGAGAAATTTGCGGGCGGCCTTTTCATCGTAAGTTATATTTATATTCTCAAGATAAAAAAACAAGGCGGCCTGGGCCATTTCTTCAAGGGTCTTGCTGCGGGGGGTGAGCGTTTCAATGACATGGCGGCTATAGTCATCATCTTTTATTTCGATGCCGCAATCTTTTAAGAATGGTGCCAAGGGCGCCACCAGATTGGCCGGAGGGGTTGCCTTGATATGTTCGGCATTGAGCGCCAGGAGTTTGTCCGGATCAAAAATCCCCGCCGAGCGACCGATGTTTTTAAGGTCAAACACGCGGATCAGTTCATCCCGGGTAAAAAATTCCTGGTCACCATGGGACCATCCGAGACGCACGAGGTAGTTTACCAGTGCATCGGGTAGAAATCCCATGTCCCGATAGGCAGTTACAGACATGGCGCCATGGCGTTTGCTCAGCCGGCTGCGATCGCTGCCGAGCACCATGGGGACATGCCCGAAAGTGGGCAAGGGCGCCTGCAGGGCATGGTAGAGCAGGAGTTGTTTGGGGGTGTTCATCACATGGTCATCGCCGCGAATAATCATGTTGATATTCATGGTAATATCGTCGACCACCACGACAAAGTTGTAGGTGGGGGTACCCTCGCTGCGGCAGATGACAAAATCGTCCAACTCGTTGTTTTGGAAAACAATATTGCCTTTGATCACATCTTCGACCACGGTTGTACCGCTGAGCGGGGCTTTAAATCGTATCACCGCGTTTTCCGTTTGTTGCAATCCTTTCTCGCGGCAGGTACCGTCATACCGCGGCTTTTCGCCACTTGCCATAGCCTGCCGGCGCATGACGTCAATTTGTTGCGGTGAACAGGTACAGTAATAAGCGTGGCCGGAATCGATCAGTTTTTTAAGATATTCATTGTATATATCGAAGCGTTGGGTCTGAAAATAAGGCCCTTCGTCCCAGTCGATATCCAACCATTGCAAGGCATCGAAGATCGCATCCACCGAGGCCTGGGTTGAGCGTTGGGTATCCGTATCCTCGATTCGCAGGACAAATCTGCCGTTCATATGCCGTGCATACAACCAGTTAAAAATTGCAGTGCGCGCCCCTCCCACGTGAAGATAACCGGTGGGACTCGGGGGAAAGCGTGTGATGATTTGTTCCATTTTGTCTCCTTATTCTGACTTTTTACGGATCCATCAATTTTAGATTTTGGATGATTTGGTGTAAATACAGCACAGCTTTTCTCAAGGCCTAAACTGAACCACTCAGCCTGGGTAAGGGTTATTCGTGATTTCATTATTGTAGTTACAGACTTGGTTGAATAGTTTACTGGTTGAATGGTTGATTAGGGAAATTATAGTCATAATTTCAGAATTTTACGATTGTTGAAACATGAAGTGTCCAATTATTTTGCAAGTATGGGATAAATCCAGGTTTACAACCACTTAACCAATCAACTAATCAACCAATCAACGATATTTGAGTTAACTATTTGACATTATATTATTAATTGTAAATGAATTTACTTACAATGTCTTACCAAATTAAGTCATTAGTATATGGTGGTTATCCAAAAATTTTGCGCCTAAGCTTAAGTGTCCATATTTTTCCCATAAAAATCCCACACTTATTGGTCGTTTCAAAATAGGCAATGGTGGCCCAACCAAATTAATTTGACAAATAAAATTAACCGGTTATATTATAATGCTTTATTATCTGTGGGTAATGCTAGTAGCACAGAAGCGATGTCGACACAAGCAAACAAAATTCATTCAGCCTTTGAAAATACTTGACATTCAGTTGAATTTAAATTACTAGAAGCTCACCGTCGAATCTGAGTAGTAATTAATTTTAATATATAAATATATCATTTAGTTAGGAGATTACTTATGGCTGTACCCAAACGGAAAACATCCAAATCCAAACGTGACAAACGAAGAACACACCAAAAAACAGCAGCCCCGAATCTATCAACTTGTCCTGATTGCGGTGAAGCCAGACTTCCGCATCATGCCTGTCCGAGTTGCGGTTTATACAAAGGCCGCACCGTCATTTCGACAGACGAGGATTAATCCCCATTATACCTAAAAAATCCTAGAAGGAATTTAACAGATGGCTGGAGATGAAAGTTCTGGAGGGAGACTGCTCTATGGATTGGATCCAGAGTCCAGACAAATGGTACTGGATACTGTCGGTCAGCTAAAAAAGCGACTTTTGACCAAAGAAAAAATTCTTGAGTTTGACCGAAAAGAAATCTTCCCGGAAGAAACGATCCGGGAAATGCTGGGTCCTGAGATCGGGCTGCAACTTTTAATGTTGCCGGAAGCCTATGGCGGTATGGGTGGTGGGGCACGGGACAGCTGTGCCATAACCCGGGAAATGGCTAAGATCTGTCTGGGGATTACGACCGCTTTTTTTGCACTTCAGCTGGGCGCTGATCCGATTGTGGTGGGTGGCACGGAAGAACAGAAACAAAAGTGGCTCGGTGCCATCGCAGAGGGCAACGCCCTGGTGGCCTATGCCGTCACCGAACCGGATGCCGGAAGCAATGTTGCCGCTATCAAGACCAAGGCAGACCCGGTAGCCAATGATGCGGGTGAGATCATCGGCTATAAAATAACCGGCAGCAAGCAGTTCATTTCAACCGGACTTTATGCTGATTTTATCACCATTTTAGCCAATACCCCCGAAGGGGCGACCTTTTTTGTCATGGAGAAAGACACCGAGGGTTACACCCGCGGAAAAGGCGAGGAAAAGCATGGCATCCGGGCGTCGAACACTTCGCCGCTGACCTTCTCCGAGGCTTTCATACCGGTGGAAAATCTTATCGGAGACATCCCCGGTCTCGGACTTAAGCAAGCTACCAAAGTATTCGGGTATACGCGCGTGATGGTCGCCGCCATGGCCCTGGGTGGTGGCGAAGCAGCGCTGGATATTGCCATAGCCTATGCCAAAGAACGCATTCAATTTAAAACCCCTTTGTCTGAAAAGCAGGGATACACTCACAAGCTGATTTTGCCCCATGTCATTCGGCTTAGCGCGGCGCAAGCCTATATTGAAGAGGTTACCGAGAGATTGGATGCCGGTGAGAAAGGGCTGGAAGTTGAGGGTTCGATTGCCAAGTTGTTCGCTACGGAATCCGCCAACAAGGCGACTGATGACGCCATGCAGGCGCTGGGTGGTTATGGCTACATTACCGAGTATGAAGTAGAGAAGATCAAAAGAGATGTGCGAATTACCAGTATCTATGAAGGTACCAGCGAAATCCAGCAAAACATCATCAGCACATTTCGCTGGAAAAAAACACGCAAATCGAAAGGCGAATTTTACCAGGCCATCAGCGCTGAGATGGACAAGCTAGATGCTGAATTCGGGGATCTTGGATGTGGCATTTACGGGTTAGCAGCCCGGGCGCTGAATCAAACCGTGACCCTGGTCAACGACCATCGTTTAACCCGGCAGCAGTCCATCATGTTTGCCTTAGCCGATATGATGACCCATGTAGAGGTTGGTGCCGGTCTGGCGCGCAGGGCATTCGAATGCTACCGGCGCGGAGACTCCGGGGCTGAAAAAATCATATTGATATCCAGGCTGTTCAGCAACGAGGTTGCCCAGGTGGTATCCCAAAATATTTTGAAGATTGTATTGGGCTGCGGTGAATTCGATCATGAGATGACGGCTGAATTTCTGGCGCGAGTCGGCTACACCGAGCTCACAGCCAGCTTTCAAAATATTATCAAGGACACGGACCAGCTTGCCGACATCGTGTTTGAGAGGTGATCATGGCCGAAGTGGTTAAAAGAACCATACTGATTACCGGCGGGTCCCGGGGCATTGGCCGGGGCATTTGCATAGCCTTTGCCCATGCCGACAACCACATCTATTTTAACTACTCATCGGACGGCGAGGCTGCCGTTCAAACCGAAAAACTCGTGGCCGCTGCCGGCGGGTCGGCAACCGGCCAGCGGGTGAATGTTGCTTCGCAAAAAGAAGTGTCCGAACTTGTCAAACGGGCGCTGGATGAAACCGGTCGGATCGATGTACTGGTCAACAACGCGGGCATCACCCGGGACGGTTTGATAGTTCGTATGAAAGAAGCCGACTGGGATGATGTTCTCAACATCAACTTAAAGGGGACCTTTAACTGTATCAAAGCGGCTTCCAAAATAATGCTCAAGCAACGTTACGGGCGGATTATCAATGTATCTTCCGTGGTGGGGGTGAGCGGCAATCCGGGCCAGGCAAATTATGTCGCCTCAAAGGCCGGCATCATCGGGCTTAGCAAAGCCGTTGCCAAAGAACTGGCAAGCCGCAACATTACGGTGAATGTAGTGGCACCGGGATTTATTGAAACGGATATGACGGCTTCCCTGCCGGACAAAGCCAGGGCGGCGATGGTGGCCCAGATCCCCCTGGGGCGGGCCGGAACTGCCCGGGACATCGCTGCGACGGTGGTGTTTCTGGCCTCCGATCAGGCCGATTACATCACCGGGCAGGTTATTCATGTCAGCGGTGGGATGTATATGTGACTCAATTCATAAGCCAC
Source organism: Desulfobacterales bacterium (assembly GCA_049698595.1). Taxonomy (GTDB): domain Bacteria; phylum Desulfobacterota; class Desulfobacteria; order Desulfobacterales; family JAFDCJ01; genus JAFDCJ01. The sequence continues at coordinate 4,591 of JBAVYC010000211.1, forward strand.
CGGCTCTGCCTGTGAAAATTTAAAAGGTTCTACCGTTACCGCGAGGGCATGCGTGATGGGTGCAAATCTGATTGATGCCGGTGGCTTATGAATTGAGATAAAATTTTTTGCCTATTTTTACAATCTGTTGGTATACGCCAGCAGAACAACCACCAACAAAGCCGGCTGAGGCAAACAAGATACTTGCCAATGATGAATCGGTCAAGTGGTCATCAAAACCAACAGATCCGATGAAACAGAGATTAAAAAAATTTAAACAATCAGCGGCCACCAGCAGTGGTGGCCCGGCCCCTCCCAGGGGCCATCCTCATACCCCCAGCTCTGCTGCTGGTCGCTGATTTAGGTTGAGAGGTTCAGTGTTCAACGTTCCGGGTTGAAAAAAGCCAGACAGCTTGTATCAAAGGGATGGTTTGTTCAGCTGGCTATAAATTCGTTTCACTTAATTTGGTATGATGGGTATTCCAAATTTTAGATTAGGCCTGACGAAGCTAACGCTTTTCTCGTAAAAACGCATCCCAAATGCAGTTCAGGGATGAAAATGGAACTTTGAACCCCTGAACCCTTGAACGCCTATGCTTTTTTATATAAATTTGTCTGGGGCCAGCGTGGTTTCAGCTAATCACAAGGAGGTTATTCTGATGTCTATTGAAGATAAAGTAAAAAAGATTATTGCGGAAAAATTGAGTGTTGATATGGAAGAAGTCGTCCCCGAGGCTTCTTTTGTGGATGATCTGGGTGCCGACTCCCTTGATCTGGTTGAATTAATCATGTCCATGGAAGAAGAATTCGATGTCGAAATTTCCGACGAAGATGCCGAAAAAATTACGACGGTCAAGGATGCCTTTGATTACGTTGCTACGCACTAAAAATGCTTAAACCTATAAATAAGCGGGTTGTAGTTACCGGATTGGGACTTGTCACGCCTTTAGGCATTGGTGTCAAGCCGACATGGGAGTCTCTTTGTGCCGGCAAGTCGGGTATTGGTGAAATTACCCGGTTCGACTGCTCTGCCTACGCCACCAGGATTGCTGCCGAGATCAAGGATTTCAAACCCGAGGATTTTATTCCTAAAAAAGATGCTCGGCGTGTTGAGCTTTTTATTGCATACGCGTTGGCGGCAACCCGTATGGCCATTGAGGACTCCGGCCTGGTAATCGACCCCACAAATGAAACCAGGGTGGGTACCATTACCGGGTGTGGACTGGGCGGCTTGAGGTTTATGGAAGATACGGTCCTACGGGTTGCCGAAGAGGGACCCAAGTGGGTGAGTCCATTTTTTATTCCCATGATGATCGGCAACATGGTTCCGGGACTGATATCCATTCACTTCGGCGCCAAGGGACCCAATTCATCCCTGGCGACTGCCTGTGCGGCCGGCGCCCATGCGGTGGGCAATTCTTTTAGATTGATTCAGAACGGCACCGCGGATGCCATGATCACCGGAGGCACCGAAGCCGTCATCAGTCCTTCGTGCATCGCCGGCTTCAATTCCATGAAAGCCCTGTCTACCCGCAACGATGAACCCGAGAAAGCATCACGCCCCTTTGACAGGGACCGGGATGGGTTTGTGGTTGGGGAAGGCAGCGGTATTCTGATTATAGAAGCCCTCGACCATGCCCTTGATCGAAATGCGCCTATTTATGCGGAAATAACAGGCTATGGCATGACCGGCGACGGGTATCACATGACCTCACCCCCACCGGACGGCAATGGCGCTGTTCGCTGCATGGCGGCTGCCCTTGAGGACGCCGGAATCGACGCTAACCAGATCGACTATATCAATGCCCATGGGACTTCCACCCAGCTTAATGACCTGTACGAAAGCCGGGCGATCAAAACTGTTTTTAGAGAGCACGCCCATTCTTTAGCTGTGAGTTCCACCAAATCAATGACCGGTCATTTACTGGGGGGAGCCGGGGGAATCGAGACGGTGTTTACGGCGCTCACTATCCATAAAGATATAATTCCACCGACCATCAATTATGAAAATCAGGACGAGGAGTGCGATTTGGATTATGTACCCAACGTGGCGCGCAACCAAAAAGTTGAAAATGCCATGACCAATTCATTTGGTTTCGGCGGCACCAACGCCACTCTGATATTAGCGAAATATAGGGAATAAGCATGTCGACAGGCGCAATTCAAACCCCCATTATTCTCGGCTGTGATCACGCGGCCTACCCTTTGAAGGAAAAGGTTAAAGCGCAACTTATTGAAATCGCCATCGATGTGGAGGATGTGGGCACCGATAGTGAAATCTCGGTGGATTATTCCAACTTTGGCGCCAAAGTGGCATCTCAGGTTTCGACGGGGAGATTCGATCGGGGGATTCTACTTTGCGGTACCGGTTTGGGAATGTCGATGGTGGCAAACAAATTCCCCCATGTTCGCGCCGCCCTTTGCAATGATCTTTTTTCCGCCATTATGAGTCGCCGGCACAACGATGCCAATATTCTGGTCATGGGCGGACGGGTGATTGGAGAGGCCCTGGCCGCAGAAATTGTCAATGCCTGGCTCACCACTCCCTTTGAAGGTGGTCGGCATCAGGAGCGCCTCGATAACTTCAAAAGTTTTGAGAGGATCAAAGAGCGTTTGGGGGGAAAATTAGAGAATCATAGACCTTCAGATGACGGGTCGCCAGCACGCTGATAACCTGAAGACTTCATCATCCTCAAAAAGAATTTAAAGGCTGCAACTCAAGATGCCAAACAAAGAATCGCGTCCCTCCTGGGGAACCTATTTCATGAACATCACCAACCTTGTTGCCGAGCGATCCACCTGTACCAGACGAGCAGTGGGTGCCGTCCTCGTTAAAGATAAGCGCATTTTGTCAACAGGCTATAACGGCGCCCCCACCGGTTTGAAACATTGTCGCGATGTCGGTTGCCTGCGGGAACAGTTGGGTGTTGAGTCCGGGAAAATGCACGAACTGTGCCGTGGTATTCATGCCGAACAAAACGCTATTATACAGGCCGCTTACCATGGGGTATCCGTCAAAGGTGCCGTCATTTATTGCACCAACCAGCCCTGTTCCATCTGTGCGCGAATGATTATTAATGCCGGCATTGAAAAGATTTATTACCAGTCCGGGTATGCAGATTCATTGGCCCAGGAACTCCTGGGTGAAGCCGGGATTGAATTGAAGCAAATTACTTCCGATACTCGGGGAGAACCCTCATGAAATGCCCATTTTGTGGAGAAATTGACAACAAGGTTATCGATTCCAGGTTGAGCAAGGATGCCAGTGTGATCCGGCGGCGCAGGGAATGCATTGATTGCAGCCGACGTTTTACAACCTACGAGCATATTGAAGAAATCCCCATTATGATTTTCAAAAAGGATGGTCGTCGAGAAGTATTTAATCGGGAAAAAGTTCGCAGCGGTGTAAAAAAAGCCTGCGAGAAGCGTGATATCAGTATGAATGTCATCGAAGAGTTCATTGATGACCTGGAACGCGATTTACGCGAAATCGACGAAAAGGAATTCCCGGCTTCCGTCATCGGCGAAAAGATAATGGCAAAACTCCACGAATTGGATGATGTCGCTTATGTGCGATTTGCTTCGGTTTATCGGGAATTTAAAGATGTGAACGATTTTGTTTCCGAACTGAAGAGTCTTTTGAGTACGCACGAAAAGACAGATGGCAGAAAATAGAGGGTATAGGGAATTCGGACGATGGCGGGTCCGGCTTCCGACTTCTAAGTTCTGTCCTCTGTCTTCCGACCCCAGCCTTCTGTCTTCTGACCTCTGGTAATAGGGAAATTATGGATGACCGTGATTTCATGAATATGGCTCTGGATCTTGCTGCCAAGGGTGAAGGGTTTACCTCTCCAAATCCCATGGTCGGCGCCGTGGTGGTAAAAGACGGCCAGGTCGTGGGTCGGGGCTACCACCAGGTTGCCGGTGGGCCCCATGCAGAAGTCAATGCGCTTGACGCCGCCGGTGATCTCGCCAAAGGGGCGACCCTTTACGTTACCCTCGAACCCTGCAATCATATCGGGCGCACCCCCCCCTGTACCCGTAAAATCCTGGAACTGGGTGTCAAACGGGTGGTCGCGGCCATGCAAGATCCCAATAAAAAAGTGACCGGGGGAGGCCTTGAATTCTTAGCGCAGAACGGGGTTCAGGTTTCCACCGGAGTTTGTGAAGCGCAGGCTGATAAACTGAATGAGGCCTTTACCAAATACGTTAGCAGCGGCCGCCCTTTTGTCACGGCAAAATGTGCCGCAACCCTCGACGGCCGGATTGCCACCCGCACGGGGGACTCCAGATGGGTAACCGGGGAGACGGCCCGGCGGTTCGTTCACCAGTTGCGTCATAGGGTGGATGCCATAATGGTCGGGATCAATACCATCCGGAATGACGATCCGAGCCTGACCACCCGCCTGCCCGACTTGCAAGGCTGTGATCCTGTGCGAATCATTCTGGACACCCATCTGTCCATTTCACCGGACGCTCGGGTATTGCGGCAGGTATCCACTGCGCCCACGATTCTGGTGGCCGGGTCCGCAGCGGAGGGGGAAAAAAAAAGAGCGCTTGAGAAAACAGGTGCCCGGGTGGTTGAAGTAACGCTAAAAAATAATCTGATCGACATGAACGCCTTAATGGAGCGGCTCGGTACCATGGAGCTTACCAGTCTGCTTATAGAAGGCGGCAGCCGGGTGCTGGCCTCGGCATTCAACAGCGCTATCGTGGACAAAGTGTGCTTCTTTTACGCACCTAAAATATTGGGGGGGGATGACGGCGTTCCGATATGCCGCGGACCGGGTGTGGAATTGATGAGTCAATGTATAGCGCTCAATGATATCGCCGTCCGCCGGCTTGGTGATGATGTGCTCATAGAAGGATATGTTGAATAGTTGTTTGTTCTTGATGGCCCATTGTCAGTTGTAAATTTCGGATTAGTTGTTATATTTTAAAAGTTCAAAACGATCCTAACGCTCTTAGCGCACCATACCATTACAACGGCCAAGTCAATGTTTACGGGAATCATAGAGGGTCTGGGTACGATCGCAGGTATCCGGTCTGCCGGGCAGGGAAAACGCCTGACAATTGAGGCGGATTTTTTCCTGGATCAGACAAAAATCGGCGACAGCATCGCCGTCAGCGGAGCTTGCCTGACGGCGGTGAAACTGGACGGCAAACGCTTTGAGGTTGACGTTTCACCGGAGACACTTCAAATATCAACTTTTGGACAGGCCAGAGTCGGTGAACGGCTCAATATCGAGCGCGCCATGCGTCTTTCGGATCGTATTGACGGGCATCTGGTTTCCGGCCATATCGATGGGACGGGTATTGTCAAGCAACGGGAAACCCGGAGCAACGCAGTCATCATCACCATTGAAGTTGACGCGTCTCTCACACGCCATATGATTATCAAGGGTTCGGTTGCCATGGACGGCATCAGCCTGACCATCAACACCTGTGAGGCGGAGAACTTCTCTGTGAGCGTCATACCCCATACGGCCAAATGGACGACCATCGGTTTCAAGAACAAAGGCGCGCGGGTGAACATTGAAACCGATATGATCGGAAAATATGTTGAACGGTTTATGAGCGGAGTGCCCGGTGGGAGCAAAGCGAACGATTCAACACACGCAGTTGTTGATCACGCGTATTTAGTCAAAACCGGTTTTATAGATTAGCACGTCGATAGTCGATCCTAAACATAAACTTGGTAACTAAAAAATATTTGGAGATACAAAGGAAAAATGCCACAACTAAGCAGTGAAGAGGCCATTAAAGAAATCAGAGAAGGCCGGATGGTTATCCTCGTGGATGATGAGGACCGGGAGAACGAGGGCGATCTCTGTATGGCGGCGGAGAAAGTGACACCTGAGGCGATCAATTTCATGGCCACATACGGCCGCGGACTCATTTGCCTATCGATGACCGCGGAAAAAATAGACAGCCTGGAACTGCCTCCGATGGTGGATATCAATACATCGCCCTACGGGACCGGTTTTACCGTATCCATCGAAGCGCGCTGCGGCGTGACCACTGGAATTTCGGCTGCCGATCGGGCCACAACGATATTAACCGCCGTAGCTGCTGATGCAAAACCCCGTGATCTGGTAAGGCCCGGGCATATTTTTCCCCTCCGGGCCAGAGATGGCGGGGTGATTGTGAGAGCCGGACAGACGGAAGGATCTGTTGATCTGGCGCGTCTTGCCGGTTTGCAGCCCACCGGTGTCATTTGTGAAGTTATGGATGACGACGGGACCATGGCCAGAATGCCGACCCTGGAAAAATTCAGCGAAAAACATGGGATTGGTATTTGCACCATCGCGGATTTAATTGAATATCGGATGCGCACGGAATCTTTTGTGCGCCGCTCGGCAGAAACTATCATCCCGACTTCGCTTGCCGGTGATTTTAAAGCCATTGTCTATGAGAACGATGTCGACAACTTGTTGCACATCGCTATGGTCAAAGGCGTCGTCGATCCGGAAAAACCCATACTGGTGCGCGTCCATTCCGAATGCCTGACCGGTGATATCTTCGGTTCCATGCGTTGTGATTGCGGACAGCAGCTGCAAAAGGCCATGTCAAAAATGGAAGAGGCTGGCAGCGGGGTGCTGTTGTACATCCGCCAGGAAGGTCGGGGCATTGGTCTGGTAAACAAAATCAAGGCTTATGCACTGCAGGACGAAGGCTTTGATACTGTTGAAGCCAATGAGAAACTGGGATTTGCACCGGATATGCGAAACTACGGCATCGGGGCGCAAATCCTGGTTGATCTGGGTGTCCGGGAAATGAGGCTTCTGACCAACAATCCCAAAAAGATGGTGGGTCTTGACGGATACGGTCTGAGAGTAATCGAACAGGTTCCAATAGAAGTCGCCCCCAATGAATTCAACAAGTGTTATCTGGAATGCAAAAAACTAAAAATGGGGCACTTGTTGAATGTGGATGCTAATCCCTAACCCGGATAAACCGAAATTTAATATTGAAAATTGAAGATTGAAGATTTGTGGATGTCGCTACGCTCTGCCTTTTTTATGATTTTTTTTTAAATTAATCTTGACGGAGGCGGACCTTAAATATTTAATCAATGGTATTTGCGATTTTCAGAAACCTATATTTCCTTACAACACGATGCCAAAAAAATGGACTAAGGGCCAAAATCTACACCGAAAGGAGTGTACATGCCGCAATTCCATGAGGCGAAACTCATTGCCAAGGGCAAAAAGTTTGCATTGGTTGTCAGCCGTTTCAACGATTTTATCACCGAAAAGCTTTTGAGCGGTGCTCTCGATGCGCTGGTTCGCAGTGGTGCCGCAGATGAAGACCTCGAGGTGGTCAAAGTCCCGGGCGCTTTTGAAATCCCGCTGGTGGCTAAAAAAATGGCAAATACCGATCGTTTTGATGCCGTAATCTGTCTGGGTGCTGTCATCAGGGGTTCGACGCCGCACTTTGATTACGTCAGTGCCGAAGTGTCCAAGGGCATAGCCACGGCCGGTATGGAGTCTGGGATTCCGATTATATTCGGCGTTCTTACCACCGATACCATCGAACAGGCGATCGAACGGGCAGGCACCAAAGCAGGCAATAAGGGCTGGAGTGCAGCGATAGATGCCGTTGAGATGGCAAACTTGTTTGAATTGATTGATTGAAGCACCCATGGGTACTCGTCGTCAGGCGCGCGAGCTTGCCATGCAAGCACTCTTTTACATGGATATTCAGAAGGATGCATCCGAAGAGATGCTGGAACACTTCTGTGGTTGCTTTTGTCCTTCGAAAAAATCACGGCCGTTCTTAACAAAATTGGTAAGCGGTGTTTTAGGGGCAAAAGACCAGATCGACGCGCTGGTTGAGCGCTTTTCCCAAAATTGGAAAATCGACCGTATGTCTTCTGTTGATCGCAATGTGATGCGCATTGCGGTTTACGAAATGCTATACTGTGATGATATACCACCGAAAGTATCCATCAACGAAGCCGTCGATATCGGGAAGAAGTTTGGCACACAAGATTCCGGGGCATTTATCAATGGTATTATGGACAGCATCCGAGGGGAACTGGAAAAAGAGGGTGTCCTAAAAAAAGTTGAGACTACAGGGGATGATGCGATCGAACAAATAGGAGGATGATTTGATTATAAAAACACTGGCTGTTGGACCCATTCAGGCAAATTGCTATATCCTAGGTTGTGAAGAGACATCGGAGGCGGCGGTTATAGATCCTGGAGATGAACCCGATCGAATTTTACACGCACTGGCTGAGTCCAGTTTGACTGCCAAACTTATTATTAACACCCATGGCCATTTTGACCATGTCAGCGCAAATAAAAGGTTAAAAGAAGTCACCGGTGCACCGATTTGCATCCATTCGCTTGACGCGCCGATGCTCGACCAGCTTTCCAGCAACGCTGCCGCCTGGGGTCTTGCGGCAGATAACTCCCCCAGGCCGGATAGGGAGCTTAATGATGGTGATGAAGTCACATTCGGCAATGTTATTTTGAAGGTGATTCATACTCCCGGTCACACGCCGGGTGGTATTTCTCTTTATAACGCTGATTATGTTTTTGTTGGAGACACGCTGTTTGCAGGCTCCATCGGCCGCACCGATTTTCCGGGAGGCAGCTTTGAGGCGCTCAAGGAAAGTATCCGCAAAAAGCTTTTTGTAATCGGCGATCATGTTAAGGTTTATGCGGGACATGGGCCGCCCACAACTATCGGGGAAGAAAGACGGTCGAATCCGTTTGTGGGGGAAAGTGCCTCCTACTCCGGCTAAGGGCGCACCCCAGTGTTGCATAAACAACATGGCA
>JBAVYC010000212.1:0-1693 GCA_049698595.1 Desulfobacterales bacterium
GAGCTGCAGATAGTCAACGCCTATACGGTCGGTTTTCGAGAATGAAACCGGTCCCACTGTAGTGAGCGTTTCATAGGCTTTGTCCCCATTCATGTTGTTGAGCGCGGCTGTTATCGATTCACGAGTCACCGCCTTGCCGCTTTCCTTGGCTCGCCGAATCGCCTCCACCGCTACTTGAGCCGCCATGATGCCGTTGGCATAATTGTGGGAATTGGCGGTTTTATCGTCACGGCCGTATTTTTTTGCAAAATCGAGCTGCCATTTAACCCAGGGCCCCTCATCCGAGGTCAACCGGTAACCGGTGTCCCAGTAGAAACCTTCCGCCGCCGGGCCGGCCAGAGCGATCAGATCCGCACCGCCGGTGTAATGGGCTCCCATGAAGGTAATTTTGCCCTTCTCTCCAAAACTTTTAGCCGTTATACCCAGCCGATCGGCATCCTTGAGAAGAGTGGCCACAGGAGATTGGACTGTCTGGCATATCACGTACTGGATACCCTTGCTTTGTAGCCGTTGCAGAAGAGCGCTGTTGTCCAGATCCTTGCCGTGTTCCACAACTTCGACTACATCCAGTTTTAGCCCGGCGGTCAATGCCGATTTTAAATCTTCCACCGGAGCACGTCCGAAGGCCGAGGGATGTATGAACAGGGCCACTTTAGGGGTGCCCCCGCCTTGATGATGCTTAGCCACATACTCACCCAACCCGACGAACTGGTGGGAGTAGGACGGAATAGAGAGAAAGATATACTCGGAACCGGTACCTTCGGATATCAGTGATTTATCAAAGGATGCTGGTATAACGGGAATCTGCTCCTCGGTGTAATCCTTGGCCAGGGCCTGGTTGGAACCGGTGGCGTAGCTGAGAAAAAGCACGATCTCCTCATCCAGAAACTCCTCGAAGTTCCGTTTGGCATTGGCGGTTTGATACTGGTCGTCCTTGATCGGGCAGTTGATCTTGTCATCCCCCAGAATCTTGGTCTCATTTGCATACTTTATGTAGTCCTCGACACCTTTGGAATAGGGGTTACCAGCGTCGGAGGTGGGGCCGGTGATGGCCAGAGAAAGCCCGAGGTTATAAGTATTACCGGCCACGGCCTGAACAGAAAATCCTACTAACAGCAGAAAAGACAATGTAACTAGCATGATCGTGATTTGTTTGTTCTTCATTTCTTCCTCCCTTTTGTTTTGGTTAACCAAAGTACACAAGATTAATGGAAATAGAAAAAAACCTCCCCCGGAACTATACATGGTAAATCAATAACGAAACGGCCACAACTTGAAATACGATCGTACGATACGCCACCAGTTGGCGATGCCGCGGGGTTCGAACATCAAAAATAATACAATGACCAGACCGAAGGAGAGCGGCCGGAACGCTGTGGCTACATCGCCGATAGCTTTGAAGAAGTGTCCAGCCCACTCGGCGAAGTGCTCAACCTGCAGCTCCAACACCAGGATGGCGACCGGTCCGACGATGGAACCCACCAGGGTGCCCAATCCCCCCACAATGGCCATGGCCAGGTAGGAGATGGAGTGGTGCAGGGTAAAAGACTCGAAACCCACACCGCGCCACAAATAGGCATGCAATGCTCCGGCCACCCCGGCAAAAAAGCCTGCCAATGCAAAGGCGTACACCTTGGTGAATCCGGGGTGCATACCCATGGCGTCGGCAGCCCGGTCGTTGTCGCGCACGGCC
>JBAVYC010000213.1:0-1720 GCA_049698595.1 Desulfobacterales bacterium
CTACTACTTTTCGAAAAACTTATCGCCAATATTTTTAAGACCATTTGTTAAATTGAAGAATGAAACATACAAATTTTGTGAATTGTGGATAATGGCTATAAATAAAATCTTTTAGCATTGACAGAAAACGATGGATTAGCAATTCCAATCTTTCCTGCACTGATTTTTAACAAAAAAAATAGCGGACACAATACATTGTGGTCCGCCATATTTCTCATATTTTAAGATATCTCTATAAATCCCAAGGTAAAACGATGTATTTAAGTGCTATGTTGATTGCATAAAAATTTGATTTGCAAATTTTTACGATTTCTTGCCATTCTATTTAATTCGACCGTTATCGAAATGATTGATGATATATTTCGGATATCATACGTTTTTTAGGGGTGTCAAACGTAAATGTATAACAGTTAAATACGGTTACCAAGATAGAAAAGGCAGTTCCACTTGTCTCTGTCTTTCGGATTTTTCTGACTTAAGACTCGAAGTCTTTGTTTTCGCCCATTATCTTAGCCTGAAATTTCTATTGATCTCCAGAGCGTACGTTCGGTACTATTTATCAATGGCCGCCACTTTTTCAAGAAACTTTCATATTCAGGTGTGGACCCAATTCCGTTCCAGGTCTGTTCCATCTCCGCTAGACTCTCATACTCAATAAATGAAGTGAGCCGATACAACTCACCCACCTCAGATTCAAGGAGTTTGTGAGGACGGCCCCAATCCATCGAAAGTATTAAATTCTTGGCTTCTTCTAAATACCCTGGTTTAATCTTAAACTCCCAACGCTCAATTATCATGTTCCCTCTCCTTTCTAAAAAGCGACTCCACAGAATAAAAGATCCAGCTAAAAATTTTTCACGGCAAGGCCATTTCTGACCCTGCCCGATGTTGAATAACAGCTATCGACTGACACTATCTATCCGCATAGTTACAATTATTATTATGATCCTTGCCAGAACTCGCGTTCCATATGAACATTCCCCGGAAGTGTCGGTGTCACCGCCCAGTCCAGGAGCCGGGTGCCTTCGTGGTAGTAGATATTGGGTCTCGTATCAACATGGGGCGAAATCACGCGCACCAGTTTTTCTTCCCCTACCAGCCGGCTGACTTCGCTATCAGGATCGTTTAGATCTCCGAAGGTGCGGGCTTTGGTGGGGCAGGTCAGCACACAGGCGGGTTCCTCTCCACGTGCCAAACGGTGTCGGCAGAAATCGCATTTGTCGGCCCGTCGGGTGGCGGGATCGCGATAGCGAGCACCATACGGACAGGCGGTTACACAGTTACCACAACCGACACATTTTAGCGGGTCAATCACGACAAGTCCATCCGCCTGCTTGTATGTGGCATCCACCGGGCAGGCCGCTACACAGGAAGGGGTGTCGCACTGCATGCACTGGCCGGGTTGGAATTCAGCCTTGCGGCTGTCCCTGACATCCCACAACGGCCGGATCCAGTTTCTCCAGAAACCTTCCGGAACATCGTTTTCAACTTTACACGCAATCATGCAGGCTTTGCAATCGATACATTTGGCAGTATTGATAATGATCCCGTATTTTTTCGGTGCGCTCTGTGTCATATTTATTTCCCTTCAATCTATACCCGTAAATCGACATCAACTGTTCGTGCAAGGCCCATGTGTTTTGCCCTATGCCCTTTGCCCTTTGCCCTATACCCTTTTTGCCCGCAACCCCCAACCCGTCAGACTTTCCTCACACTAACA
>JBAVYC010000214.1:0-11128 GCA_049698595.1 Desulfobacterales bacterium
ATTGGAAGTTGGGATTTTGATATTGTTTGGAATTTGAGTATTGTGATTTGGGATTTTAGTGCCGTATCCGGGAAAGCAAATCGCTTCTGTCTGAATAAGTTAGCGTTGACTTTGACGTTACCCTGGCCCACGAAATCCTATGCTTGACATCGGTAGTAGATTCGGTACTATTAAAAATATTTAACAAGCGCCAACCAGATGCCTGATATTAGCCATAGATTGAGGAAAAACCCATGACATCGAAGAAGTCACAAACAGACATCAAAAGGCAGAATGGGATTGTTGCCGAGGCGCGGCGCGAACGTGAGCAACGGGAGAAGACTTATCGGGCGCAGGCGCTCAAAATATATCCCTGGGTTTGCGCGCGCTGCGGGCGTGAATTTAGTGGCAAAAAGCTTCGCGAACTTACAGTCCATCACAAGGACCACAACCACGACTACAATCCTGCCGACGGAAGTAACTGGGAATTGCTGTGCCTCTACTGTCACGAAAATGAACACTCGCGCTATGAGGATTCCGCGACCTACAGTGAGATGACGCCAGGAGAGGAGCAAGCGTCGGCTTCCGGCTTCAAAGCGTTTGCCGATCTTGCGACGCTGCTGAAGAATAAAAAGGAATGATCATGATTTGAACCGGAACCGCGCCTGAAGGCTATTCGGCCGGGGACAACCGCACCGATTAGGATCTCGAAAATGAATAATTTCCGTGTCCCTTATGAGCGGTTAAGATAACCCAAAACCATCTGTTTGAGTTCCCGGATTTCTTCCGGGAGCTCCTTTTGATCCGTTTGGTAAACGATGTTTGCGGCCTTGTAGTATTTGTCTTTGGATGTTTGCCACATCAGCCGGATATCCTCTTGGAGAGTGGTGCCGACATTTACCCGGGGTCGATCGGCCAGCTTCACCCGTCGGATGAGTTCTTCCGTGGCTGCCGTCAGCAGGATGATCACACCGGTCCCCTTTAGAACGTCCAGGTTCCACTCATAGCGAACGGTTCCGCCCCCGAGACATATGATCGCGTTTTTCAATTGCGTGAAACCTTTGCAAATCGAATACTCCAGTTCACGGAAGGCCACCCAGCCTTTCTCTTCAACCAGTTTATGGAAAGAGTAGCCCAGAATCCGGTCCATTTCCTGATCGAGGTCGTAAAAGTCAAGTTGAAGGGTTTTTGCCAAACCCCTTCCGATGGTCGTCTTGCCGGAACCGATCATACCGCAGAAATAGATGTTCAATCTGTTTTCGCCTTTTTTTTCAGAATTTTTGTTTGCGCTTGATATACATCACTGCAAAATTGGATCTGGGCTTCAAAATGCCGGGCCAGCTGCTTGTATACCCGGGTGTGCTTTTTAAAGGGCCTGAATCGTTTGTCTACGTTTATCCACTCGCGGGCGATTTCTTTCAGGGAGCGGGATTTATCCAGGCCAGCTTTACAAAAAAGCGCCGTGCCCAGGGACGTGGCTTCGGTGACCGCAAGCTTTCTGACTTCTAAACCGGATGCATCCGATCGGATCCGGTTCCAGACATCGATGTTGGCGCCGCCGCCCACCACGTTCAGCGCCTTGGCTGGAAGCCGGTCCTGTGATAATATGTCCAGCATCCTCAGCATGCGCAGCACACATCCTTCCATGACAGCTCGCAGAAAATGCTGGCTTTTGTGATCAGGCGTCAACCCGGTGATTGTGCCGGTCAGATACTCTTTCCAATAGGGTGCTCGCTCGCCGGTTAACCCCGGTAAAACTAAAAGACCGTTTGAACCGGGCGGCAGGGTGTCTATTTTTTCTTCAAGCCGGGTAACGGATGTCTGCAGCAATTGCTCAAAATACTGCAGAGTGCCGCCCGACAAGCCCAGGGGTCCGCCAACCAGATAGGAACCCGGCACCATGCCGGAGTTGACACTGAGCGCGCGGTTGGTGTTTCGGGGTGCCGAGGCAGTTGACATCATTAACACGTCCGTCGTGCCGGAAACCAGCACGGCCGTTCCTTCATCCAGAACACCGGCACCATACATGGCTGTGGTTCCATCCGAACTCCCGGCAATGACCGGTGTGCCGTGGATCAATCCTAATTTTGCAGCGGCCTCGACGGAGACCGAGCCGGCAATGGCCGTCGCCGGCACGGGGGCCGGGAAAAGGTTTTGCTTAATGTTGAGGGTATCCAGAAGGTCGGACTCAAGTTTTCCTTTGTATATATTGTACAACCCTGAATAATCGAGATGGGCAACATCCGTCTGGATATTGCCGCTCAGGCGGCGAATGATGTCATCCTTGAGGCCTATGATGTGGTCCAGTTTCTGCGCTGCATCCGGTCTGTGCTTAACCAGCCACATAATCTTTGGCGCCAGAAGCAATGGGCTGGGCTTGCGGCCGGTTATGGCCAAGAATTTTTCTTCCGGAAAAAGCTGCCGGATTTTTTTTATCTCAGCGGTTGCCCGGTTATCCGCGTAGGTGATGGCCGGCATCAGCGAGCGACCGGCTTTATCCAGAAACACATAACCCAGCATCGCGCTGACACCGATCGCTGCAAAGGTGATGCCGGGATGTTTGTCATTTTCGGATCCAATTACCTTTTGAACCGCAAGCCAGAGCCGGTCGGTGTTTATTTCAGCAAATGACGGCCGGGGCTGATCGATCCTGTGCGGGCATCGGCTTTGGGACAGGATTTCCCCGTTTCCCGAAACCACCGCGGCCCGGCAGGCCGATGTACCAACATCTATCACCAAAAAATTCATTTAGCGTTTCCGGATTCTTTACCTGCCGGCCGCCTTGGCCGCATCCACAATAGCCAGCATTGCAGGCGGATATCCCCAGGAATCACTGCTGCAGCCGTTGGCCAGGAAAAACCGGGTTTTACCCCCCAGCTCGATACCTTCGCAAACATGGTTTTTTAAAAATTCTCTGGTGGTGCGGGCCACGATTTTCTGATTGATACCGCCCATGACACAGCCCGGTATCCGTTCTTTGACCCATTGCAGCGAGGGACCCTTGGGGCTCCGGTCCCACCAGCTGAAAATATTCACTGGAAAATCCAGCACATCCTCAAAATATAAGTCTTCCCCGTGAATATGGGCCGTATTCATTTTGCCAAGCCCGGAAATCGCTTTAAATACCTTCACGGCCGGCGGCTTGACAAACCTGAGAAAATTTTCCCGGCTGATCAGCTCGGCGGCTGCCGGCACCGACATGAAAATGCCGGCGGTTCCGATGGCCAGTGACTTCTTGCAATAATTAATCAGGTTGTCGGCAACAATGTCCAAGGCCTCCAGCAGCGCCTGCGGTTCATTTTTCATCAGCGCCTCAATATTTTCCCCCGCCATATTGCGGCGGATGCTTTGCCAGGGATCAAATACCGTATCAATAAAATAAGCCTTGTCCTTCAGCTCGGCACTGATATGTTTCAACGCCTTGAACTGTTCCCGCCAGTCGGATTGGTCCACATCGAAGGGGGTGATGCGTTTTAAATCCGCTCTGGTCTTGACCGCATCCAAACCCCGGGGCGGCGGATAAAAATAATCGTTCATGACCTTTAAAAAATCAAAATCGTAATGATTGAAAAATTCCAGGCTGATCCTGGCAAATTGTTCCCCGCCGGCATGGTGGATCCCGAAGTGATACCAGAGTGAAAGTGGCGGTCTGTCCACCTCTTCCCCGTTTAAAACCCGATCGACTCTTTCAATTTTGTTCATTGATTACTCCTTATTTTTGTTTTCGTGTGAATTAGCGGTTTTCGTGGCAGTAAATACCTCATATGAAACTACAAAGTTTCTTCTCCGATTAGACGGGCCGTTTTTTTGGCCAGCGGCGCCGCTTAACGCTGCAACATTGGGATTTAATCACGCCACACCTAAATATGCTTTCTGCATCAGCGGATTGTTCAGCAGATTTTGAGCGGTATCATGCAGCACGATTTCACCGGTTTGAAGGACATATCCGCGACCGGCAATGGACAAAGCCATGTTGGCGTTCTGCTCCACCAGAAGTATCGACACCCCCTGCTTACGGTTGATCCGCTCAATTATGTTGAAAATCCTGTCGACAAAAAGCGGCGACAAACCCATTGACGGCTCGTCCATGATCAATAATTTGGGACGTGCCATCAGGGCCCTGGCCATGGCGACCATCTGCTGCTCGCCACCACTGAGGGTGTATGCCAGCTGCTTGTAGCGCGCTTTGACCACCGGGAAAAGATCGTAAATATGCTCGATGTCTTGGTTAATTGCCTGTTTATCGGTCCGGGTATAGGCACCCATCAGCAAATTTTCATAGACCGTCAGGTAAGGAAACAGGCGCCGTGCTTCCAATACCGGCGATATTCCCGCCCGCACAATCGCAGACGGCGACAGTTTGTCAATGCGTTTGCCCCTGAATTCGATGGTGCCCTGCCGGGATTTGACCAGCCCCAGGATGGTCTTCATGGTTGTGGACTTGCCACAAGCATTCCCACCGAGCAACGAAACAATCTCACCTTCCTTGACCCGCAGCGAGACATTGCGCAACGCCTGGATGGGGCCGTAAAACGTATCGATATTACTCAGCTTGAGCACGTTGACGACCTCCCATGTAAGCTTCAATCACATTGGCGTCAGCGGCAATTTCATTCGGTGTCCCTTCGGCAATCTTTTCACCGTGGTCCAGTACGACAATCCGATCCGATACCGTCATAACCACTTTCATTTTATGCTCGATAACCAGCACGGTATGGCCCCGCTCCCGGATCAAACGGATCAGGTCGACAATACCCTGGGTTTCATGGGGATTCATCCCCGCGGTAGGCTCATCGAGCAGGATTAACCGGGGGCCGGCCACAAGTGCGCGGGCGATCTCCAGACGCCTGCGGTTGGCGTATGAAAGCATATCGGCAGACTGGGTCAGACGCGGAAGCAGCCTTTCACCGAACAGGGACAGCACCGCATGACATTTTTCTTTGGAAGTCTTTTCCTCCCGGCCTACCCGCGGCGGCCGCAGCAGCGCACTGAATATACCGGTCCGTCCGTTATAATCGTTTCCCACCATGACATTATCGAGAACGGTCATACGATTAAACAAGCGGATGTGCTGGAAGGTTCGTGCGATTCCCTGTCGTGCCACCTCATGGGGCGGCAGACCCACCAATTGCGTATCCAAAAATTTGATTGAACCCGATGTCGGCGGCATCGTTCCCGTAATACAGTTAAAAAGCGTTGTTTTGCCGGCGCCGTTGGGACCGATAAGACTGATGATGTCCCCCTCATTTATCTGCATGGAGACATTGCTGAGCGCTTCGAGACCGCCGAAATCTTTGGTTACATTTGTGATTTCCAATAAGGCCATGTTAATAAATTTGTCGACAGTATCCTATTAACTATTGGTTGAATTCAATCTATTCAGTCGGCAAAAACTTGTCGCCCTTGGTGTAGACAATCTTATCAGGTTTGTCGAACCAGCGCAGTCTCAAACTGTAGTCCCTGCCGCCCAACAGACCCTGTCGACGCACCAGCATCATAGTGATCAGGACACCACCATAAACCAGCATGCGATATTCCTGCAGAAAGCGAAATATTTCCGGTATGATGATCAGCACGGCGGCTCCCACCACCGGCCCGGTCAGGTTTCCCTGACCACCGAAAGCGAGCATAGCCAGAAGAATAAACGACTCATAAATATAAAAGCTGTCCGGGCTGATATACTTGACAAAATGTGCATAGTAGCTGCCGGCGATGCCGGCATAGAAAGCAGCCAGCACAAATGCCTGTGTTTTGTAGCGGGTGGTATGGACTCCCATTGCTTCGGCCGCCAGTTCATTTTCACGGATACTCACCAGCGCGCGGCCGAACCGACAGGTCATCAGGCGATGCATGCTGACGACCGTCAGCAGGACCAGGAAAAAAATGAGGTAATAGTACTGAACGCGGGTTTCGATTTCGTAGCCGAAAATGTTCGGCGGGGGAATATCCATGATTCCCAGGGGCCCGTTGGTGAAACTCATCCAGTTTTGCAGTATCAGAAAGCAGATCATGTTAAAGCCCAGGGTGGCCAGGGTCATGTAGATCCCTGAGAGACGCAGGGTGGGCTTGGCTATCAGGTAGCCGAAGATGCCGGCGACGGCTCCGGCGCAAGGCATGGCCAGGGTAAAAGGAAGCCCGGCCTCCATTACCAGTTTGGCCGAAGCATATGCTCCGATGCCGTAAAACGCGGCATGGCCGATGGAAAGCAGGCCCACATAACCGTTTAACAGGTTCAAGCTCAACGTCAGGATGATGTAGATCCCGATGAAGATCATGACCTGAATATGGTAGAGATTGGTGATAACCGCAGGAACGGCCGCTAACAGGACAATAATAATAAGATAGGGTGAGTTTGCCATTATGGAGCGCAGGGTTCGCGACATCAATCCCCCCGCGCATGGATAAGTTCTTTGCCACCTAACAAACCTCCGGGCCGAAAGAGCAGAATGAGAATCATAAACATAAACGAAAAAATGTGGCGAAAACTGGAGGCGCCGAATTCCACCGAAAAGGTTTCCACTATGCCGATAAGCAATCCGGCGATCACTGCTCCCGGCAAACTGGTAAGTCCGCCGACAACGCTGGCACTGAAGGCCTTCAAACCGTACAATCCCCCCATGGTGGGATAGAACATATTGTAATAAACGCCGATAAGGACGCCGGCAACACCCCCCAGCATGGAGCCTATGGCGAAAGCCACCATGAAGATCGAGTTAACCCCGACACCCATGGCATAAGCCGCTTCATAATCCTGGGCGGTTGCACGAATCACCATCCCCAGTTTGGTTTTGTTGATGAGCAAGTAAAGCAGCGCCATCAGCAGGACAGTGACACCCAGCACGGCCATTTGCAAATATGAAATAAAAACGCCGCCGACTTCAATTTCGCCATAATCCATCTTGTCCAGAAGTGAATACGGCAGGCCCTGGGTTTCGGGACCCCAGATCAGCTGGGCCAGATTCACCAATACGATGGAAATACCGATGGTGACCAGCAACGAGGTGGCGTGGGGGGCGTCGCGCAAAAAATGAAAGGCCAGAATTTCGATAATGATTCCCAGCAGGGCCGTGGCAATCAGCGCTGCCGCCAAACCCAGCAAAAAACTGGGATACAGCAGCCGGATCATTTCGAAGCCGACATAGGCCCCGATCATATAGACTTCCCCATGGGCAAAGGTCACCATCCGCAGGGTCCCGAAAATCATGGTAAATCCCAGGGCCAGCAGTGCATAGACGCTGCCCTGGGTGATTCCGTTGATAAACTGCTCAAAGAAGATTTGGAAATCCATATTGATGAGGCCGGGCACTAGGGCTGATACACCACCCACTTGCCGTCTTTAATGGTTATCCTGACCAGCTCTTTTTCCGGGTCGTGGCTGCTGGCATAGGAGATGGACCCGGTTGCACCCTGAAAACCCTGCAGGGAAACCAGTGCATCTTTGACCTTGGCCCGGTCTTCGACCCCGGCTTTTTGCAGCGCGGCCACCATCAGATTGGCAGCATCATAGGCCAGGGCGGCGAATTGATTCGGTAGCGTTCCATACAGCGCCTGGTATTCGCGGGTGAATTCCTGGGCCGCGGGTCTGGGATCCGCGCTAAAGTAGTTGGCCGGGATCAGGATGCCCTCTACGGCCTCGCCGCCCAGCTCAATCGTCTTCTGGGAGAACAGGGAGCTGTTTGCCAGTACCACGGGATTAAACCGGGCGCGCTTGGCCTGATTCAGAATGGCGGCGGCATCGGCATAAAAAGTCGGCAAATAAATCAGTTCCGGTTTCAGGCGTTTGAGTTTGGATAAAATGGCGGTAAAGTCTTTTTCCCCGGGTGTGAATGCTTCTTCGGCCACGATCTCGGCACCAAGTTTTCTGGCTTCCTCGGTAAAGTATTTGTTGGCATCGACGCCCCAGTCATTATTGATGTAAATGGTGGCAATTTTTTTCTTGCCCAGTTCCCGGACTGCCCAGCGGGCATTATAGGGGCCTTCATAACCCTGGGTGGCAACCACGCGGAACATGTTTTGCCCCTTTTGGGTGAAACCCATGTGGGACGCCGTGGGGGACAGCTGGGTCATATTTGCCCTTTCATAAATAGGGGCTGCCGCCATGCTGCTGGAGCTGCTGAAATCACCGATCTCGGCAATGATATCCGGATTTGCCACAAATTTTTCGGCGATCAAAACGGATTCCTTGGGATCGCCCCGGCTGTCGGCAATTTCAAGTACGACCTTTTTCCCGTGGATGCCGCCCATGCGGTTGACCCGATCCATCACCATGGTAACCGACCGTTTAAAATCATTGCCGTATTCGGCCCAGTCACCGGTCAATGGGGCCGACAACCCGATTTTAACAGTCTCTTGTGCTGCGGTAGCCGGTGAAGTATTCAAAAGACCTCCGCAAAAGATGCCGAAAACAAAAACTGCGATGAAAAATGGGTAAAATGATTTTTTCATTGTAACTGCCTCCTTTCTGGGTGTTTAATAGGATGAGGATTAGTTGGAAACCCGAATTAAAATGATACCAATGGTAATGTCAAGGTATTTTTTAGCCGGACGATTGTTCGGTCGTAGATGGGTTATCACGGGTCGGCGTGATGCAGACATATCGCGGCATTTCCCCCAATACCATTGCAATATGTGATATTTTGATGTAGAGCTTATTGGAACAGACTGGCGGACAACCGTAATATTTTGAAGCATTGCAGCATATTCAGATAGCAGGCGCTATTTAACAATGGTGGATGTCGATAGAAGTAAAATTACCCAGGTTTTTCTGGGCATATTGGTGGTGGTGGCTGTTGGTGTCGTGTTGAAATATGCTGCCTCGGTCATACTCCCGCTGGTAATTGCCTGGCTGTTTTCATATCTTCTCGGCCCGGCTGTAAATTACATGACCCAAAGGAAAGTCCCCACAACGCTTGCGGTTGTTATCATTCTGATTTTTCTGCTGGGTATCTTTTATCTGTCCGGCACCTTTTTGTATGCCCGCATCTCAGCCCTTACGGCGGCATATCCGAGATATCACGCCCGCATGACGGAGTTAATCGCCACCGTTACCAGCCAGCTGAATCTTGGTTTTGATCCATTTGCCGGTATTAACTGGGGGCAGAGTGTCGGCCGATTTTTGATGACCCTGTCCGGGTCTGTTTTTGCATTTGCGTCCAACCTGGTGCTGGTGGTGGTATTTCTTTTTTTCATTCTGCTTGGCAAGCCTTACTTTAAATACAAAATTCTGAAATCATTTTCTCAAGAAAAAGCCAATCAACTCAGCGAAATCACCTTTTCCATAACCGCCCAAATCCGGCACTATTTATCTCTGCAATTTTTAATCAGTTCCGTCACCGGCGTCCTGGTATGGTTTGCCCTTGAAATGATCGGGGTGGATTTTGCGATTACCTGGGGTGCCCTGGCCTTTTTTCTGAATTTTATTCCCACCGTAGGATCCATTGCCGCATCGATTCCGCCGATTCTTCTGGCACTGATACAATTTTATCCCAGCATATGGCCCGGCGTCTTCACCCTTATTTCGCTTTTAACCATTCAACTGAGCATCGGCAACGGCATTGCGCCGAAAGTTCTGGGAGATCAGTTGAATCTCAGCCCGGTGGTTATTCTATTGTCGTTGTTATTCTGGGGTTGGCTCTGGGGGATTGTCGGCGCCCTGCTTTCGGTTCCGGTCACAGCCGCCATTAAAATAGTGTGTGAAAATATTGAACCCCTGCAGCCCATCAGCGTGATGATGGGCTCCGGAAAGAGTTACCGGCGTGAATTTCAAAAATTAGGCAAAGCGTTACCGGCCACGGGTGATCTGGGGAATCCTTCCAAAAAAAAACATGGCTCTTGAATGAGCTTAATAGCCCCCGATCATTTCCAAACTCTTTGCGCTCCGCCCTTTCATTCCACCTTCCGCATTCCACATTCATCTTACTCCCATCCCGCCAATTCTCGCAACGATTTTAACGTTCTTATGAGGCATGCTTTCAAGGTATCGTTGACACCCACACCGTTTACTGCACTGGCTTCAAACGAGGGGACTTTTAGCTGTCGGTTGTAAGTTCCTTCCATTTCTTCGATGGACAACAGCGGCAGACCTTCCTTAGCAAGGTCTCTTTTATTGTACTGCATGACCAGTGGAATTGTCCTTATGTTTAAACCATAACTTTTTAAATTTTCCGCCAGATTTTT
The DNA here is from genome assembly GCA_049698595.1 of Desulfobacterales bacterium. GTDB lineage: Bacteria > Desulfobacterota > Desulfobacteria > Desulfobacterales > JAFDCJ01 > JAFDCJ01. Next base: position 10,156 of record JBAVYC010000214.1, read on the forward strand.
CAGGGAAAGTATATTTCTTTCGTGACGGATTTTAAGGGAGTCGGCCACAAAGACCACCCCGTCAACTCCTTTTAATACAAGCTTGCGGGTGGAATTGTATTTCACCTGCCCGGGGACTGTATACAGTTGAATGCGCACATCAAGTCCCTTTATTTTGCCGGCCTCCATGGGCACGAAATCAAAGAAAATGGTCATATCGCCTTTGGTCTTGATCGATACCATTTCATTGCTCATTAATTTTCTGCTATTTTTGAAAACATATTCCAGGTTGGTGGTTTTGCCGCACCTGCCCGGACCATAATATACGATTTTGCACTCAACTTCTTTTTTTTTCAAATTAATTAGCGCCATAGTGGATGATTTCCCGGGTAAATTGATGGTTTTATAAAAAGTCTCAAAATTGCCAACTTTACAATTTTAAACTTAATAATTACAAATTGTTATGAGATTTAAATTTAAAAATTTTGACTTTTTACAGAATTGTCAAATCTGTTCTGATCATTTGGACAACTTTTCACTTATTTTATTATCGGCCATATATCAAATTTCATTAATTGTTGTCTTCGATTCATGCCTGAAGGCATCTTGACTTCATCGCGATACGCATAACATACATGAATAATGTCATATATTCTCTAATTTGACATAATGCCCTGTTTACGATATTTCAATCTCACCATCCAACGTTTCTTCAACATCTTTCAAACTGCTTAAACTTTGATTGGAGCGCACCAAATGCAATGCCCGGAGTGTCAGTTTGAGAATCCAACAGGAATGAATTTTTGTGGCGAGTGTGGTGCTAAATTGGAAAAGCTTTGTCCAGGTTGTAATTCACCAAACCCGCTAAATTTTAAATTTTGCGGCCAGTGCGGCCATAATTTAACGTCTCGGAATTTCTACAAATCATTGGAAATATAGCGTTTTTTATGGCCATCCAAGTTAGGAAGCCACATGGAATGATGGAATAGTGGAA
>JBAVYC010000215.1:0-5074 GCA_049698595.1 Desulfobacterales bacterium
ACTGTCACCATCGTCATCATCAGAAATACAATTAGCAATATTTTGAAATAATTTTAATTGTTACTCTGCATAGCCGAATCTCCTTTAAAATGGTTTTAAGTGGTTTTAATATCTTTTTCGCATTGAACGCCCCTATTTAGACCCCAAAAAAATAGTTTCCACCTCCTTTCACCAACAAATTTACTAAAATATTTTCTATCGATCCCAGCTTGTTTCCCTTTCAGCCCATATTTTGTGAAATCGATAGAATTCCTTCCTTGGACATTCGTCATTCGTCATTTGTCATTCCCTTTATACCCTCATCTAAAAACGTTTTGATCTGCTGCAAATCCATTCCCTTCAAACCCATGCGGTCCAGGTTGCGGCCTTCTTTACGGCAGTCTTTCCCCATGATAACCGACCCTAAATCGATCAAGGCGTCCATCATCGGTGTTTCCACCCCCACAGCATCTCCAACACTCGCCCAGGCCACCAACCCGTAGGGAATGTCTTCGGTAACATACCGGTTCTCTAATGAATCCGGACCTTTGACGGGTGTCAGACCGGCACTGCCATTTAAGGATTCCCAGAGCGTCCCGCGGGGGCCGTAGGCGGATTCCACCATCATGTCCACCCCGGTTGGAAGATCGATTCCTAGCCGCTGTCCGATTTCAAGCCTTTCCTGGTCCAGCGTTTCAATGACGCGCACGACCGCGGGCGTCATCCCCTCTTCGTACATGTAGAACTCACCATGGGACCGTTCGATTCGTCCGGCGTTTAATAGGCAGCCGGCGGGATGCAGCAGGGGTGTCAGATGCCCGAACCCGGTTTCGATCACTGTTTTTTTCAAAGCGAAGGGATATAAGTCCTTAATTTTCTCATAAACCAGCGGCCCCTTGTTACCGGGTACGGCTGCCAGGGCGCAAACCGCACGGATGTGAAACGTCTGTACTTTGCCGGGTGCGACCAGCCGGGTGGCAAACGGCAGTCCGCCGGTCTCTGCGATAATTATCGGTTTGCGATTTCCACTCGCCCGCAGGGTTTCACGAAACTCAAGGGCCGCAAGGGTGCCGGGCATAAGGACAATCATCTGTTCTTCCTTCAGATACGGAGCCAGGAGCCGGGCATAGGGTGACGCCGCAAATCCGGGCAAAGGGATAAAGATGACGTCGACGTCCGTGATGGCTTCCGCGATATCGGAGGTAACCAGATTCAACGTCGCTTTTCCACGGCCGGCGACCCCCGTCATTTCGATCTGGCGACATTCAAACACTTTTTGCATGGATGCCGCGAATTGCGCCATTTCAAACATGTTGACCGACAGACCTTTCAAGGCAAGATCCGCTGCTATGGTATGGGAGCCGTTTCCACCTCCCATCACCGCTACTTTCATCGGGTTCATATGAATTTCCTTTTATTTTAATTTATTGATTTTATCCATTAATCCCGTAATTCCGCAATTCCTGAATCCCTCAATTGGGTACCAATATACATAATTAATGTCCAAAACAAAGCGCTGTTTTCAATAGCAAATTACGAGCTCTGAAGTGTGACACCCGCGTCAGGCGTACGGCAGCTCGCCTTCCATCAGAGGCAGGACCTTCCCAACCCCCCGGGCCTTTGCTCTGGTGTAAATCTCCATTGCCATGGCCACATCCTCAATGGCCAAACCGTAATTAAAATCGATGATGCGTTCTTTTTCGTTGCGACGTCCCGGTTTTTTTCCCGCGATGATCTCCCCCAACTCGGCATGCCGGTTCGGCAGGGGACCGTCAAACCCACCGACTTCCCGGTGGGCCCGGTTAAGCTGGCGCCAGTCATCGGTAACGAACCTATCCACCCTGTGCAGAGTTCGATTTTCCCACCCGCGGTGATGGACCGGCAGAATCAGGGCGCCCTCAGACACCCAACTCTCTTTGAAAATCGGTTGGTCGAGTCTGCCGGTGGCGGTTACAACAATCTGAGCGCCTTCGATGACTTGCTGCGGGGATTTTCCGATCTCGATCTTTACCTCAAGCACATTGGCAAGGGCGGCAACAAACCCATTCAAGGTCTGAGGATTGATATCGAATACTCTAACGGTCTCTATACTAGGCACAGCGGCAACCAGGGCCAATAAATTATAGCGCCCCTGGACCCCGGCACCGACAATGCCGACGACCCCGGCATCTTTGGCGGCGAGGAATTTAGCGGCCACGGCCGAGGCGGCCCCAGTCCGCATAGCCGTAATCCAGCGGCAGTCCATCACGGCGAGGGGTTGGCCGGTCTGGACATCATTTAGAATTAAAAGACCCATCACCGGGGGAATGGCAAGGGCGGTGTTGCCGGAGAAACTGCTGACCCATTTGAGCCCGGCGGCCCTTTTGCGGGGAAGATATCCGGGCATGGCATGAATAAATGAATTCCCGGGATGAACACCGGGTTTCGGCGGGTTTTCAGTTTCGCCCAGCCCGTGCTCCTTTAAGGCATCCTCCACGATCGGTATCGTCTCCTTCATGCTGACCCCCACGGATATGACGTCTTCCTGGGATAAATACAGCAGTTCGATCTTCTTCATGATGCAACCTTTTAATGTTCTTTGCACATTCTGCGAAGCACAGATTATCTCGACAATCTTACTTATACAGATGATTCTCGCAATTTTATAACGAATCCAGTAACTTTTCTACGTTCTCCACCCGGGCGATTCTCTCGTAGCGGAAAATTTTTTCCTCATGGGCGCCGAGCAATTCAGGTGATGTGCGTTTCTCTCTCAGATCACACAGCTTGGTGGCTCCCCAAAGAATCCAGTGTAAAGAAACCATGGGTTCTCTAATGCGAATCTTGTTTCTGAGAAGCGTGACGCTCTTACCACTCAAGCGGGCATATTCTTCTATGAAGGCTTCCCGATCCCCCGCATTGAGAACGTGAGGCGAACACCACAACTGGGCGGGCTCGGAAAGGAAACAGCTCAGGTCGTAAGAGCAGTCATCCACCCTGGGTTTTTCCCAGTCAATCATTCTCAACCCCTGCGGGGTCCTGATAAAATTGTCGCATCCCACATCCGTATGATTCAGACTGTCGGCCTCGAAAAGCAGATCTGACTTCGAAATTCGCAATCCGATTTCTGCCAAAATCCGTTCAGAACGCGCAATTATCTTTTCCTCAGCAGTTTGCCGGGTTTTATAATGAGCCACATCGCTGCGAACAAAATCATAGGTATCTTTCAAAGGGTCGTGCCAGGAAATAAAGTTACCCTCCCAATGATCCAGAGAATGAAGTTTTGCCAATAACGCGGCGACTTGTGGTATGTGGGACTTTTCGAGTAACAAATGCGGGCCTTCCAGATACTGTTCAATCAGAATGTCAAACTCGAAGAATTGTCTGGTATCATCGATGTGATAAACATCCGGCGCAAGCCCCTGGCCTTCGAGAAACTTCAGCGTGTTGTATTCGTATTCGACCTGCCTGCTGAGCCCGCTTTGCTGATCGATGTTAATGCGGAAAATAAATTTTTTGGTGCCCACGCTGATATGGAAATTCAGATTATAAGATCCCGGCGTCATTTTATTGATTTCCAGGGATTCCATGTTTTGAACCCCCAGAATTTCCGGCGAAATATTCTTCAGGTATTTCTCGATCCGTTTTTGCAAACCGGTCGACGTCGAATTTGCGACTCCGCGGTCCGCCTTTTTCATTTCAGCACCTTGTCACCGAGTTTTTTGAGAACTCTTTGAATATGATTCTTTAAGGTTTCGCCGGCGCGCTGTCCATCCCGTTTCCTAAATGCATCCACCACCTCCCTGTGATCGATGAATTGGTCCAGCAGCTCCTGTTTGCTGAAAATTTGATAATGCCAGAACCTGGCCGACACACCTTGCAGTTCATGGAGAATATCGATCAATTTTGGATTGTGCGTTGCCTCGTAGATGAGAGTGTGAAAATCGAATTCACATTGCATCAGCTCTTTCAGGTTTTCATGCTCTTGTTCTTCCAGTTCGCTGACACGCTTTAAGATTTTTCCGAGGACTTCCAGTTCTGCCGCGGTGATCCTTGCTGCCGCCAGTTCTCCGGCCAACCCTTCGAGAACAGTTCGGATTTCAATGTTATGTTTGTAAATATGGATATCGACAGGTGAGACGACAGTTCCCGAACGGGAGAAACGCTGGATGAGACCATCTCTTTGGAGTTGAAGAAGCACCTCCCGCATGGGGGTTCGCCCCAAGCCGTAATGATCCATCAAAGCCTTTTCGTTTAAAGGCTCCATCGGCTTGAGCTCGTGGGTGACAATTCGATACCTGAGGTCCTTGTAGGTTTCGTCTTTCTTCGAGGTCATGGTCACAAGGATTCGCCGAAAAGACAATCAGTTAAATTCGAACTCATATTTCACGAATTATAATATGATATATCAAGATATTAAAATCTGATATACCAGTTGACCGCTGTTGTCAAGATATAAATTAAGGTACCCGTATATCCTCCCTCACTCCTCGGCCCCATGAATTTTTAGCAACTCAACGACATCTTTGTGATGGGAATATTCTGCAAACTCCAGCGCGGTCTCCCCACTTTTGGTTTTAGCGTTAATGTCGGCTCCCTCGGCCATTAAAAAGGCCACATTATCGTGATGCCCCCAGCGTGCTGCATTCATTAAAGCCGTTTCGCCGTATTTATTATTTTCATTAACTTCGGCACCATTATCTATTAATACCGCAAGGACTACGGATGTCGTTTCCCTGGCATACTTTGATGCATCGATCAAGGCGGTATTACCGGCATTATCTTTGGCGTCGACATCGGCGCCATTTGCAATTAAAAGCTCTACAATCCCGCTGTGGCCTTTTATGGCGGCATTCATTAAAGCAGTATCACCCTGATTATCCCGGGCGTTAAGGTCGGCCCCTTCAATTATTAACCACTCAACTTGCTCTTTCTGGCCCCGGTAGGATGCATCGATTAATGCAGTAACGCCGTATCTATTTTTAGCGTTGACATCGACTTGTTTGGTTTTTATTTCCAGCATTTCATATTTGCCCTCGACCTCCAGAACGACTTTTCCCCTTAAAATTATTTTTAGGGTTGCATTTTGAACGGTCTCACCCGCTCGGTATAATTT
>JBAVYC010000216.1:0-5062 GCA_049698595.1 Desulfobacterales bacterium
GAGTCAGATAGAGGCTGGCAGCTCGGTTTGCTCGAGTGTGCCTCAAATCCGCTCGGAGATCATCCGCATGCGCCGCCAGGTCCGAAAATTGGCTACTGAGTATGGCATGGCCATCGCCTCGGCCGGCACTCACCCTTTTGCCGACTGAAGCAAGCAGACCTTCACCGCCGGGGAGCGTTATGCGCGCTTTCTTAACGACATGGCGGGAGTGGCCAACCAACTGCTGACCTTCGGCCTACACGTGCATATCGGTTTTGGCCAGGATCCGGAGAACCGGGATCTGATAATTGAGATCGGCTCTCAGCTGCGCTATTTTTTGCCTCATATCCTTGCCGTCTCTACTTCTAGCCCCTTTTGGCAGGGCCGTAACACGGGGCTCAAATCATATCGCAACGTGATTCTGGAGATGGTGCCCCGCACCGGAATTCCCGGATCGTTCCATTCCTTCAGCGAATATCAGGCTTTTGTTGATCTGCTTGGCCAGGTGGGTGTCATTACCGGAACGGACGGCCGTCCGGACGCTACCATGATCTGGTGGGACCTGCGCTTCAATCCCAAATTCGGTACTTTGGAGGTGCGAATTCCAGATGCCTGTACGCTGGTCGACGAGGCCGTCTGCGTGGTCGCTCTGGTGCAGATAATGGTGGTGCGGCTGCTCAAATTGCACCGCCGCAACCAGAGCTGGCGGGCCTACCGCAGGCATCACATCGTCGAGAACAAGTGGCGGGCCATGCGCTACGGGCTCGAGGACAAGCTCATCGATTTCGGGAAAAAGGCCCTGGTCCCGGCTCAGGAGTTGATGACAGGCGGTCTGGAGAAAGACCTCGAGAACGCGGCGGAACTGGGCAGCCTCGAAGAGGTGGTCTACCTGCGGACCATCCTGGAAAACGGAACCAGTGCCGATCGGCAATTAGCGGCATATAAGCGGGCCAGGGATGAGGGGGCGGACGATAAGGAAGCGTTGCAGGCGGTGGTGGACCACCTTTGCCGGGAGACGGTGTTGGGTGTTCAGCAATAACTCCCTTCACAACGCATCAAGACGCAGTCTTTATATATTCTGTGCGGCTAATAAACAAAACGACCAGTACTGCCAGGCCATAAATAGCTGCTGCAACAACAAACACACTTCGCATCCCAAACCACATCGCAATTGTTGCACCCAGCATGGGTGCAATGCTCCGGCCGGCTGCCGTAATGCTGGCATTTAAACCATAAGTTGCACCTTGACTTCCGGAAGGTGCGTGACAATTCATCAACGCATTAAGCGAGGGAATCATCCCCCCAATTGCCAGGCCTGATAAAGCTTGAAGCAGGATCAACTGCCAGGCTGAGTTGACGAAAGCCTGAAGAAAATAAAAACAAACAGACGCGATTATGGAAAACAGCAAGATTTTTAAATGACCGACCCGGTCCCCGATACGTCCTAACAAAACCGCACTTGCGGAGCCGGTAATCGCTTTGATTCCCATCATTATACCGGTTACGGTCGCGGCCCCTGCAGACGATCCCATAAGTTTCATAATAAAAAGCGATGCTATGGGGAAAAACAGCATGCGCCCTGCTGTTTCCAGAAATGTCACCGTATACAGGCCGCACATATTAGGTGTCCGCAACAAAACTCTAAAAGTGTCAAAAAAAGATTGACGCTTGATTTTTCCGTCGGGATTGAAGTCTTCTTGAACCCAGAGAATAATTGAAAGACCGGAGAGTGCCAGCAGGCCCCCGGTAACCCAGAAACTTTCCCGAAAACCGAAAATGTCACCAATTACCCCGCCGATCAGAGGACCTATCGCCACGCCAATCCATGTACCGGTCTGCAGTAACCCAAGCGCTTCGCCGGATTGTTCTTTGGTCACGGATGACGCAATAAGTGCGTTTGCCGCAGGAATTGTACCGGTAACCATTCCCTGAATCGCCCGGAGCAAAGTCAATTGTTCTGCACTTTGAGCAAATCCCATTAAGCTAATCAAAAAGGCCCCGCCCAGTGTTGCTCGAATCAACATCAGCTTTCTTCCGTAGCGATCGGCCACGGCACCCCAAAGAGGAGCAGAAATCATCATGGTAATTGCCTGGGAGGAAAAAACCATTCCGGACCAGAATTCAACGCTTCCCCGGGTTTGGACCCCAATTTCGTTTATATAAAGGGGCAAAAATGGAAAGACCATGCTGAAGCCCACCATTGAAAGCATCTGGGCCCCAAAAAGCACGTATAAATTTTTTCGCCAAATTATCATTTAAGAATGTCGAATAATTAGATCTAGCGATCACTACCGTATCCGATAAAATCAAGATGAATGATCATTATAAGTCAGTTCTCTGTTATTTTTTAAAATTCCGCAGTATTTTCAAAATGAGAATAAACGTTGGAATCAAATGATAGAACAAATCAAATACGTCTATTGGTTTAGTCAGGGTGCCATTTTTGAGCATTATCAATTTTTCCACGACATGTGGCATAGGGCGAAATGGGGCAAGTAACATGAATATGGCAGCAACGATGAGAATGGAATATGGTATTTTATCCAGAAAATTCAATAATTGCATTTTTTCTCACCGCTTTCGGAAACGACAAAAAAATAGCGAAACTGTGAGCTTCCGGGTTTTAGTCCTTCTTTGATCTCATAGTTTACATAGGACCATGTTTTTTGCATTTTTGACCTCCTGTAAAAATTTTGCGATCGTGCAGTTTTGAGCAGTAGCTCCAATAAGTTCGGATCTTCCAGGCATAATATCGATTGATCCTGCCCTGCTAATTTAAGACCCAAATCACCGGCTGTCCATATAAAATTGCTTAGTCCATCGATTCAAATAAACCCACCCGCTATAACCCTTAACACGTTCTGCGCGAATATTTCTTTAAATTACCATGTTCGCAAGTAGGTATTGACATTTGTCACGTGACAGATTACAATCCGATCGATGATTAAAACTTTTGCTGATAAGCATACCTGTGACATCTATACAAAAGGCAAATCGAAACGTGTTGCGCTGGATATCATCAAAAGGGCTATTCGCCGCCTGGAATATATCGATTTGGCAACAAGTCTTGGTGATTTAAAGGTGCCTCCGAGCAATCGGTTACATGCGCTCAGGGGAGATAGGAAAGGGCAATACTCCATATCGGTCAATGACCAGTGGCGGATATGTTTTAAATTTATCGATGGCGACGCTTTTGATGTAGAAATAACGGATTACCACTGAAGAAAAGAGGAAGCAATGAGCATTAAAAATATTAACGCACGTGAAATAGCGCCGACCCATCCTGGTGAGATGCTGCGTGAGGATTTCATGCCTGATTTCAATTTGACAACAGCCGGCCTTGCTGAAAAACTGGGCTTCTCACGTCAAACGGTCAACGAACTGTTGAGAGAACGCCGCTCTGTATCCCCGGCCATGGCTTTGAGGTTATCCAGATTGTTTGGGAATACGCCGGAGTTCTGGCTGAATGCACAACGGGCGGTTGATCTTTGGCACGCTAAAAAAGAAAACAAACGGGAAATCGAAAAAATTCAGCCTTTGGAGGCTGCTTAATCAAGTGTAGTATTTTTTCATTTTCCTCTTGTCAAGAGGTATGTAAGATGTCCCGAAAATTCCCAATTACTTCATCGGCATCAGGAGTCAGAAAATTCTGATACGCAACTCCCTCTCGCCCACATCAACCGGATAGGTGTGAATGGGCCGGGGGGCCGGGCCGTCTATTTTATTACCTTTGTTCGGTTTTTGCGCCGATGCCCTGGATGTGTATAAATGTGTTGGTTAGCATGATTAACACTATATGTTGATCGGTTTTCTCTTCTACTTCATGATTAACCAAACTCCCAAAATAAGGACGCCAAATCCCAACAACCGGGATAAATCCAATGGCCGCATCACAGCCCCCAGTAAACCAAAATGGTCCAGCAGCGCGGCGGTAAGAAACTGGGCGGCAACGATAATTGTAAACGCTTTAGACAGGCCCAGCCGGGGTACCGTATAGCCAATCGTTGTCACAATCACCAGACCTAACACGCCGGCACTCAAAGCATACCAGGGGACTTCCTGCCACGACCGCAGATTCCCTCCGCGTGATGCTAACATGACAACCCCGGCTAAAATACCGCCACTGACATAGGTAATGAATACACTCTCTCTGGTACCGATGCCTTTATCGATCAATCCCATAAACTGGCCTTGAAGCGCAACGGTTACGCCACCAATGACAGCTATGATTATCAGTGAAATGTAACTATTCATTTTAAACCCCCAAAAGGAGATACTTTCGAACCCAGGGTAGGATCTGATGTCGTCAGAATAATCAGGTGGCCCTTCTCGGCCACCCGTTCCAGGTAGGCTTCAAGGCAGGCGATGTGATGGCACTGTTTTATGCTTGCGGTAAAGATAGGATGCGTTTGCAGCCGTTCAAAACCGGTATCGATGGCTTGGGTAACCAGCCACGGTCCCGGCAGGTAGCAACCGTTCCAGAGCACAGACATTCCGTGATCCTGCACAATTTCAGGATCCCCCTCCGGCGTCATTTTGCCTGCATCCAATTCGTTGAGATACGGTTCGAGAAGCTGCAACCCATGCGTGGTATGCCCGAGCAGATCTCCCTCCAGGAGAACATTTGCGACCGTGCCGGCCAGATCGGATTGCATCCCTTTTTTGCACAGAAGATCATAGGCAAATGTACGAAGATCCCCGGCACGGTATCGGATTGTCATGGTCTACTTTTCCCGTCTGGCAACTGTGTAAAAGGATGAACGTCCAATATCGAACAATTACTCGGATTCAATATCGGTTCAGATCAGTAAAAAATAGCCTTAGATGAACACAGATTATGGAGAATTGTGTATCTGCTTAAGTTGCTGCTCAATAGATAGAGACGTCATTAAAACGGAGTTATTAATCATCCTGATAGCGAAAGCCGGCACTATTGTCAACATTCTCTTCAGATAAACCCCAACGTTGCAAAAGTCGGAGGGCTTCAGAGTCAAGAGGAGCCCCTTAGCAAAATAAAATTAGAAGCTTCATCCCGCAAAGCGGGGGCGTCTGAGGGTGAAGAGTCGTAGTTCTTTACTTCAAA
>JBAVYC010000217.1:0-4151 GCA_049698595.1 Desulfobacterales bacterium
CAATAGATCAATATAAGTTTTTTGATTTTTTAATATAAATTCATTAAAAATCTCTGCAGAGGTCACTGCAGGTGATAATAATTTCGTATAACAATTCTTACATTATCTTTAACCAGACATGAATTTATAAGAGGTGAACCATGATTAAAATCAATGAAAACTATCTAAAACTCCAGGCGTCGTATCTATTTGCTGAAATAAAAAATCGAACTGCAGCTTTTCAGGCGGCACATCCCGACAAAAAAGTGATAAAACTGGGAATTGGCGATGTCACCCGGCCGCTCCCGCAAGCCTGTATTCAGGCATTTCACCGCGCAATCGATGAAATGGCGGATGGCAAAACGTTTCGGGGATACGGTCCCGAGCAGGGATACGCGTTTTTACGGGAAAAAATAGCCAGGCATGATTTCCAGTCCCGGGGTGCCGATATTTCTGCGGATGAAATATTTGTCAGCGACGGTGCCAAATGCGACAACGGAAATATCCAGGAAATCTTTTCCAAGAATATAAAGGTGGCGATTCCCGATCCGGTTTATCCGGTTTATGTCGATACCAATGTCATGGCCGGTAGAACCGGGTCTTTTAATCAGGGCCGCTACGATGGTATCGTTTACCTGGAGGGGAATCAGGAAAACGGTTTCATTCCCGATCTGCCGCATGAAAAGGTCGATCTGATTTATCTATGTTATCCCAACAACCCTTCCGGCGCCACCATAACAAAATCTGCCTTGAAAGAATGGGTGGATTTCGCCAGAGAAAACAAAGCGCTGATATTATATGATGCCGCCTACGTGTCGTTCATCCGCGATGATGAATTGCCCAGGTCGATTTTCGAGATCGAAGGTGCCCGGGAGGTGGCGATCGAATTTCGAAGTTTTTCAAAAACAGCCGGATTCACCGGTACCCGCTGCGCATATACGGTGGTGCCCAAATCCTGCATGGCTTACACTGCCGATGGAGAGTGCCAGCCCTTGCACGCACTCTGGTATCGACGCCATTCGACCAAGTTTAACGGTGTCTCCTATCCGGTCCAAAAAGCGGCTGAGGCCGTCTACAGCGATGAAGGCAATTTGCAAACCAGAGCCCTGATCGACTATTATTTGAAAAACGCGTACCTCATTCGCACGGAAATGACAGCACTTGGCTTTGACTGTATCGGTGGCGAAAACTCCCCCTATATATGGATCAACGGCCGATCGGATTCATGGGAATTTTTCGATCGCCTGCTTGAAAAGGCCGCCGTGGTCTGTACCCCTGGGGCCGGCTTTGGAAAATGTGGCGAAGGGTATATTCGCATCAGCGCGTTCAATGAATACGACAAGGTAGAAGAGGCGATGGCCAGGATCAAAGAGGCCCTGAGAGCATAGGGCAGGGCGCTTGGGGCATAGAGCAAAGGGCATAGCGATTTTGGCTTGATATCTCTGGGCAGTATGGCTTTTGTCCATTGGAATGCAAATTCGGCCACCGACATACTTACTTTCCAAAGTGTTGGGTGGTTTTTGATTTCAATAATCGGATTTTGTGCCCCAGATCTCCACTTCAGGAAACCGGATTAATTGTCAAAGTCAAACACAAAAATCACAACAAAACGCAATCACGCTCGCATCGATCTAACCGCAGGGCCGATACTCACAACGCTGATTAGATTGGCCGTTCCGGTCACCATCAGCATGGTGATGTTTACCATCTATCTGCTGGTGGATCTGTATTTTATAGGACGCCTGGGACCGGACGCCGTAGCCGCACTTTCCATTTCGAGCAATGCGTTTTTCATCCATCTGGGATTTTCCACTGTTCTGGGAACCGGTGCTATGGCCTTAATCGCCCAGGCATTCGGGCGAAAAGATTATGGCCACGCAGCCCAGGTGTTTAAACAAAGCATTCTGATGGCCCTGATTATCGGCATAGTTGAAACCGTGACCGGATGGCTGATTGCGCCGTCTTATATTAAATTTTTTGGCGGCAGTGGAAAATCCCTGCAATGGGGGATCCAATACTTTCAGATCTTCTCGATCTCCTTTTTTTTCATGATCCTGCTGTATGTCATCGGGAATTGCTTTAGAGGAATGGGAAATACCAAAACCCCCATGATCATCCTGCTCCAGGCCAATATTCTGAATATTATACTGGATCCTATGCTGATTTTCGGTTGGCCGGGTCTGCCCGCCATGGGCGTGCGCGGAGCGGCGATGGCGTCTTTAATTTCTCAAATTTATGCCCTGGTTATTTACGTGTATTTTATTTTTTTCAAAGGGGCACATATTGATGTAAAAGGTCCCTGGCGGCTGAGCCGGAGCATCCTAGGAAAGATTCTTTATATCGGGATTCCATCAGGAATGAACCACTTCTTGCTGGCGCTAAACTTACTCATCACCTATCGTGTCATCAGTATTTATGGAACTGCCGCCCTGGCGTCGATCGGCATCGGCTTTCGCATTTTACAGGGCATTTACATACCGGTGATCGCCCTGGCTTCGGCCATGGCGGCGATCATCGGGCAGAATTTCGGTGCAAACCAATATTCTCGAATTACGGGTACGTTGTGGCGTGCATGGGCAATTTCCATGGTGTTTATGATAAGCTGCACCGCTATTTGCCGATGGTTCCCAGAGAATTTAATCGGCATATTCAGCGACGACCCCGATGTTATCCATTTTGGGGTGATTTACCTGGCAATTTTTTCGCTGGGATATTTCGCGGTGGGCACGATCATGGTTGCAAATTCGGCTTTTCAGGGTTTGGGCAAAACCTATCCCTGTCTCATCGGTGCGGCCCTGGACAATGTCCTCTTTGCCGCACTGGTATTGACATTACCTGCATTTTTTGGCTGGCAAATTCAATCCGTCTGGTGGATCAAACTGGCAACCGCCATAGCAGAGATGGTTGTTGTTGCCGCCTGGCTGAGATGGGAACTTCAGCGGGTGCGCTTGAATATGGTATCCGTTTTTGGAGCCGCGAAGTTGCAGCAGTGCAGTTAGACGGGATATGCGCCAAGCTATTTTTGTGCCGGGGGCTATATAAAGTATACAAAAAATGAACATCGAACATCGAACATCCAACATCGAATGTTGAATGGTAAGAGATAAGTAACGATTTGTGACCAAGAAGAAAGGCTGCTCAAGTAATCGTTGTGAATCATAAGGAAGAATATTTAAAAGAATTGGGCCTAGTTTTAACTAAAACCGACACACCTGGAGATTTCTTAATGCATCTAAAAAAAGTGAATTTACACCCCGACAGATATCCGACCCGAGAGCATTATCCGTTCAATTTAGACCTTTTCAGCGTTACCAAAAGCCTGAGTTTCAATTCGCCGGTAACCTTTTTTGTCGGTGAGAACGGATCCGGTAAATCCACCTTGCTGGATGCGATCACTCGCCGATGCGGCGTTATGATGTGGCAGGGCATCCAGCGGCCGCGGTTTAAGGCAAGCCCTTACGAGAAAGATCTGTACCGCACCATCGATGTGGAATGGCAGGGCAAGCGCGTTCCGGGATCTTTTTTCGGCTCGCACATTTTTCAGAACTTTGCCCAGCTGTGGGATGAATGGCTGACCATGGACCCCGGTTTAATCGAATATCTCGGCGGCAAGTCACTGATGTCCCAGTCCCACGGCCAATCATTGATGGCGTATTTCACCTCTCGGTTTAAAATTAAAGGCATTTATTTTTTAGATGAACCGGAAACCGCCCTTTCACCCAAAAGTCAGGTGGCGCTGCTCAATCTCCTGGAAGACATGGCCCGCTCAGGTCATGCCCAGTTTATCATTGCTTCCCATTCTCCGATTCTGCTGGCCTGCCCCGGGGCGGAAATTTTTAGTTTCGACGAAAACCCGGTGAAACAGATCGCTTACGAAGATACGAATCATTTCCGGATATATAAGGCGTTTATGGCGGATCCTAAAAACTTCTTGCTACAAAATTGAACAGGAGAAAAAAGAATGAGCAATAGCGGCAGCAAAATCGTACGCACCACCACCTGGTCTGCCGGGCCGGGCTGCCACGGCGGCTGTGGGGTCCTGGCGCACATCAAGGACGGCAAATTGGTTAAAATCGAAGGTGACCCCGACCATCCCTGGAATCAGGGGCGCTTGTGCGCCCGGGCATTGGCCATGACCCAGTATGTGGAAAACCCCGACAGGCTTCGAAAGC
>JBAVYC010000218.1:0-3919 GCA_049698595.1 Desulfobacterales bacterium
ACTTCCATCGGGCCATGGAGTTTAGCCGGAAAATTCAGACCGGCGTAGCAGTCGTCAACGCCGGAACGTTTGGCAGCGAACCCCATATGCCTTTCGGCGGATTAAAGCAATCCGGCAACGGCACGCGGGAGCCCGGAACTGAAGCCCTGGACGTTTATTCGGATTTGAAAAACATTATCATAAATATTGATCCGGATTTGCTTTAAAGAGTAAGAGGCATAAGATCAATTTTGGATTTTAGTTGATTAGCGAATGCAGAGATTAATTTCGAATATCGAATTTCGAAACAAGCACGAATTATCAAAATTCAAATGATCAAAACAAAACCATGAAGTAAATTTTGATGAAAGCGGCAACGTTTTGGTCATTAGAGCATTCAAATTTAGAATTTGTTTCGGATTTCGTACTTTGGATTTCGGATTTTTAAATTTATATAAACAAACTATTTTATACGGACTTGAGGACTAGATTGTCTAAGAAACAACATACTATCGTTGCACTGATACCGGCCCGGGCAGGCTCAAAGCGGGTGCCTGATAAGAATATCCGCCGTTTGGCAGGTCATCCGCTGATCGCTTACAGCATCGCAGCCGCTCTGCAGAGTAAGATATTCAAAGCGGTTATCGTATCGACGGACTCGGATCGCTATGCCGACATTGCCAGACATTACGGTGCCGAGGTACCCTTTTTGCGGCCGGCGAAAATTGCCGGCGACACCTCGCCGGATATTGACTGGGTAGCCTACACTTTGGATCGCCTTCGCAAGGACGGCCAGGAATTTGATTGCTTCAGCATCCTGCGGCCGACCAGTCCGTTCCGATTGCCCGGGACCATCCAAAAGGCCTGGGATGAATTTCTGGCACAGGAAGGGGTCGATTCGCTACGCGCGGTGGAAAAGTGCCAACAGCATCCCGGCAAGATGTGGATCGTACGCGGAAACCGCATGATGCCGCTTTTGTCCATGGGCCCTGCCGAACAGCCCTGGCACAGCAGCCAGTATCCGTCGCTGCCCGAAGTATATGTGCAGAATGCCAGCCTGGAAATTGCGAAAACACGTGTTGTTTTTAAAGAAAAAACAATTGCCGGAAATGTGTTGATGCCTTTTTTTACAAAAGACTACGAAGGATTTGATGTCAACAGTGATTACGACTGGAATCTCGCCGAACATCTGGTAAAGATCGCACAGGCGAAGTTACCTGCCATATCCCAATCTCCCTATGTAAGGAAGGAGTGATCAAAATTATGTTGGAAATCAGACTGATACCTGAAAATGAATTTCAGCGGGTCCGCGAAGCGACCATCGACAAGTATACACGGCTGGCGTTGCTTTCCGATATGTGCAGCGCCAATACGCTTGCCACAGTAAAACGCGCCGGATCCGGGCATCTGGGATCGAGCTTCAGCTCCCTGGATATTGTGACGTATCTATACCACTATGAAATGAACGTTGCCGAATTGGGGGTCAATCACCCTGATCGCGATATTTACTTTTCATCAAAAGGCCATGATGTGCCCGGACACTATGCCGTTCTGCATTCTCTGGGGTTGCTTTCCGAAGAGCGGTTTCAGCATTTGCGACGGCATGACGGCACCCACGGCCACCCGGATGTCAGCATCGCCGGAATTGAAGCGAATTCAGGGTCATTGGGCATGGGTATTTCAAAAGCCAAGGGCATGGCCCTGGCAAAAAAAATGAGCGGCGCCAAAGGCCGCGTGATGGTGATGACCGGTGATGGCGAGCTCCAGGAGGGGCAAATCTGGGAATCATTGCAGACCGCTGCTTTTCAAAAGGTGAATAACCTCATCGCCATTGTCGATTTTAATAAAATTCAGACCGATAAATCCGTCAAGGATATTATCGATTTGGGCGATCTGACCAGGAAATTTGAAGTGTTCGGCTGGCATGCCGAAACCTGCAACGGTCATGATTTTGCAGAACTGGAAAACGCATTTACCCGGCTCAAACAGATCGATGATCGGCCCAAGGCCTTGATTGCCGATACCATCAAGGGCAAAGGCGTCTCTTTTATGGAAGGGCCCCGGGCCATGCTGGACGGCAACGGGCTGTACCCCTGGCATTCCGGGGCACCGGATGACGACACTTTTGAAGCCGGGTATGCTGAAATTATCAATCGCATAAACGCCCAGCTTCAAGGACTGGACCTGGAACCATTAAAAACAAAGGTCATGGCAACCCGGGAAAGAAATCGGGTTACGCTGAAAGACACCGCCGAGAAGGTTGTCTCCGCCTACGGCGAAGCTCTGGTAGATATCGGCACGCGGAGAAAGGACGTCGTTGTCCTGGATGCTGATCTGTCTGCCGACTGCGGGTTGCGTCCCTTTGAAAAGGCCTTTCCCGAGCGATTTATCGAAAGCGGTATCGCTGAGCAGGACATGGTGTCCACCGCCGGTGGGCTAGCCCTGCAAGGCTTTTTACCGATAGTAAATTCATTTGGTGTATTCCTGGCGTCTCGTTCAAATGAACAAATTTATAACAATGCCACGGAAAAAACTAAAATAATATATGTCTGTCATTATGCGGGACTCATTCCAGCCGGGCCGGGAAAATCCCATCAAAGCGTCCGTGACATATCGCTGTTTGGTGCGCTGCCGAACTGTGTCATCATAGAACCCTGCAATGCAGTGGAGACCAGGGAGGCGTTGAAGTGGTGTGTCAATGAAGCGACGCAAAATTGTATGATCCGGCTGGCTATTTCACCGTCACCCAGAATGATTCCGTTGCCGGAGGACTATCAATTTACTTTCGGCCAGGGCACGGTGGTGGTGGATGGACATGATGCCGTTTTGTTGGCCTACGGTCCAGTCATGCTGAACGAGGCCATGGTTGCTGCTGAAATACTGCACGAACAAAATTTATCGCTGAAAGTGATCAATTTGCCATGGCTAAATCGCATAGACGAAGATTGGTTTAAGTCGAGCATCGCCGATTGCGACACGACCTTTGTTTTAGACAATCATTCGCAATACGGGGGACTGGGGGATCAGGTTTTAAATACTGCCCAACAAATGGAGGCCACACGCAACAAACGGTTTATAAAATTTGGTCTCGACGAATATCCGGCCTGTGGAACGCCCCCGGAAGTACTTGCTCACCACCAACTAGACGGCAAAAGCATGGCAGAACGAATTCAGAAGGCAATTAATTAAATCGGTAACATCCGGGAAGAATCGGTATATTTGGTAATGAGAAGATCGGCAGCCGAGATTTAATATGCCTGAGTCTTGTTTTGTTTCATTATGGATAGCACGATCACCATAACATCCCCTGAAGGGAAAAGTAGCGCTCAGAAACCAATCGTCTGCCTCGGCATGCCGTTGTATAATCAGACGAAATATCTGCCGGAAGCACTAAATTCTTTACTTGCTCAAACTTACAGCAATTTTAAGCTGATCATCAGTGACGATTCGACAGAGTCCGGTCCTGGCCAAATTGTCAAATCTTTCGCCGTCAAGGATCAGCGCATCATCTATTACAAAAATGAAAATCGCAAGGGTTTGGTCGACAATTGGCGAAACTGCCTGCATCTGGCTGGCAAGGTTGATTATTTCGCGTGGGTCGGTGATCACGATGTATGGCATCCGAATTGGCTGGAATCGTTAGTTCGAATTTTAAACACTCAAGAGAATACCCTTCTCGTTTATCCGAAAACGGTTAACATTGATGATAACGGCCATATTTTAAATAAGAAATTGAAATCGGATTTTTCATCTTTGGGACTAAGCGAAGCTGAAAGGGTCCAAGCTATCTGTCAACACGCAAAGGGATTCGGCAATATGGTATACGGGTTGTTTCGGGCTGAGGCCCTCCGTCGAGCAGGCGTATTTCGCAGGGTAATATGGCCTGATGTCATTCTCCTGCTCGAATTGTCCTTGCAAGGGGACATTTACCAAGTGGATA
>JBAVYC010000219.1:0-2597 GCA_049698595.1 Desulfobacterales bacterium
GATGTGAAGATCTTCCGTATCAGCGGGCAACTCTTTGAATTTATTTTCCGAATCCAGTGGTTTGCAGCTTTCCTTGATAGCTTGTTTGGTCAGTGCCAGGATTTCATCCAGTTTGAATGGCTTGGTCACATAATCACGAGCCCCCAGTTTTATACACTGCACCGCCGATTTAATGTCTCCATAACCTGTGATCATGATTACTTCAGTCGTCGAAGACTTTTGTTTTAATCTTCGGAGCGTTTCAATGCCATTTAATTTCGGTAAGTTAATGTCAAGCAGCACCACATCAAACTCGTGAGTATCAAAAAGCCTTAATCCTTTCTCACCGCTTCCGGCGGTAGCGACCTCATAGCCTTCGATGGAAAACTCACTTTTAATCAGGTGTCTGATGTTTTGTTCGTCGTCAATCGCCAATATACTGCCCTGGCTCATTTCTTATCTCCCTATCTGATCATTTCCTGCTGCAATCAGGACAAATTAGCCGCAAAACGCAAGATGAAAGTAATTCCCCGACCTTCGTTGTTCATTATTTGAAATTCACCCTTATGATGTTGAATGATATTGTGGCAAATGGATAGATCCAGACTGGATGTTTTTCCAATTGGCTTGTTCAAACAGGAAAGATCATATAGATCGCGAAACGATTCACCCGGAGTAACATCTCTGGTATCTGCAATCTGAATTTCGATCGAATTGCCTTCGTTTCTGGCCAATACAGTCAAATCGCCACCATGCGCCATTGCTTTAAAGGCATTATTAAACAAATTCAGGAATACATGCTTAAGCTGGGATTCAATGCCCAGCACTTGTTTGAAGCCGGTGGCCAGATCGTTTTTCGTAATGATTCTGATATGGTTATCTTTGGCATGTTGCCGGAAAAGAGATGCCGTGGCATCGATGATTTGGTCAATCCGAATGACGTCATAATCATCCTCTGAGCTTCGGCTGAAATCCTGTAAATTTTGGATGATATCCTTACACCGGTAGGCTTCATTGTTGATGATATTCAGATATTCCCTGAAGGTTGCGAAGTTTTTGGCATCCAGCAATCCCTCTATTTGGCTAAGCCGCTTCAGCAATCCTTCTGAAAACCCTGCGATAGAGGTGAGGGGATTGTTCAATTCATGGGCAATTCCGGCCGCCAAAAACCCGATAGCTGCCATTCGATCGGCCTGCATGAGCTTGAATTCATATTCTTTGCGCTCTGTTATATCCCGCATTAAAAGGATAATTTCTTCAACCTTGCCATAACGGTCATTGATGGGGGAAGTGGTCCATTCCAGGTAACGGCCGGAAAATTCACCGGACTTGATCAAAATTTCCCCCCGTTGAGTTTCCCGGGTGGCAACGGTTTCCAGTGCGGGACAATTTTTGCAAATTTTATTTTTGCGGTAATAAGCGCTGTAACATTTTTGTCCCATCAGGGAGATTGCAGGGAACATGTTTTTTTGAACATGATTGGCAAAAACGACGTTGAGATTTCGATCTAAAATCGTTACGCCATCGCTCATACTATTGAACATGGCCTCCAGCCGATTGCCTCGTTGGGCAAGCTTGATATTCAGCTTTTCGAGCTCTTTAATTTTGGCCCGCACTTCCTTGAAATGGCCTATTTTTGAAAAACCGATGCCTTTGAAATCCTGTATGGGGTTACGTTTATAGCGGTTCATCAGGTTGTCCTACAACACTTCATGATACATGGACTCAATTTCGCTTTTCAGATAACAGTGCGGATTGGTCAGCATGCAGATATCTGCTTCCGCCATTTGAGCCAGGCGCGGGATATCCGCTTCATCGACACCCACCTGGGAAAGGCGGGTTGGTAGCTCCAATTTGGCAATTAATTGCTGGATTTGATGGGGGACCTCCTGAGCGACGTCCTCAATAGATCTACTGCGTGTTTCAGCACCCAATGCCCGTGCGATTCCGGCAAACTTAGGCAGGGCATGTTCCATATTTTGTCGAACCACCACCGGCAGCAGTAAAGAGTTGGCAAGCCCATGGTGAATATCATACAGTCCGCCTAAAGGATGGGCCAGCGCATGTACGGCTCCCAGGATGGCATTCGAAAAGGCCATGCCGGCTTCCAAACAGGCGATCGACATACCCTCCAACGCTTGCAAATTTTTTGTTTGTGTCGCATTAACGAGATGTTCTTTTGCCAGTTCAATGGCATGAATGGCATGCGGGTCCGTCATGGGCCATGCCAGGGAAGACACATAGGCTTCAATCGCATGGGTCAGGGTATCCATGCCGGTGGCGGCCATCAGTTCAGGGGGTTTGGTCTTGAGAAGACGCGGATCAACCAGGGTAATGTCAGGCGTAATGGCCCGACTCAGGATCGTCATTTTCTCTTTAGTGCGCTTGTTGGCAATCACTGCAAACTGACTGACATCCGCTCCGGTTCCGGCCGTTGTTGGCACACAAACCAGAGGCGGTATAGGTTGGGTGACCAGATTCGCTCCCTCGTATTCGTGAATCCTTCCTTGATTTGAGGTTAAAATTCCAATGCCCTTGGCTGTATCAATGGGGCTGCCGCCGCCGACCGCTGCAATCACATCACAATTTTTTTGACGATAAAGCTCCGCCCCTTGTTC
>JBAVYC010000220.1:0-10907 GCA_049698595.1 Desulfobacterales bacterium
TCGTTCTCCATGAAAGTCATATTCGTTGAACCGGATCGGTGCCTGGGCTGCCGCAACTGTGAGCGGGTCTGTTCGTTTCAGGGTTCCGGCGGATTCAAGCGTAAAAATGCCAATATCTGGGTTCATATCGATCTGGATAAGCGCTCAATTCATACCATGACCTGTCAGCAGTGCGAAACTGCCGTCTGCCTGGAGATCTGTCCGGTAGCGGCCATCCGCCGGGATCCGGAAACACGGGCGCTGGTTGTGGATGAGACCGCTTGCCTGGGATGTAAAATGTGTGTCCATGCCTGTCCGTTCGGGTGCATCCATTTCGAAGAACAGCGGCGGGTTGCCGCCAAGTGCGATCTGTGTTCGGGTGATCCGAAGTGTGTTCAGAACTGCATGGCAAATGCCCTGCATTACGGCGACATCAACGAACTGGCGGCTTTTAAGCGAAAAAAAATGGGGTAAGGGCTGATCCGGACAATCCGGTTTAACAAAGGATAACATTGGCGATGAATGTCAAAACGGTTGTACCATCCGGGATTGTCCCGACCCTCTGTCGCATGTGCGAAACACACTGCGCTATCAACGTTCATATTAAAAATGATGTGCTGACCGATATCACGCCCTTTGAAGGTCATCCCATCAATCGCGGCCGGATATGTCCCCGGGGCGGGGCGGCGCTGGATCTTTTCTATCACATGGATCGAATTCTGAGGCCGTTAAAGCGCCTGGGAAACGGCAGCTTCACGGAAATACCTTACGACCAGGCGCTGGATGAAATCAGCGCTAAAATGACATCGATCAAAAACCAGCTCGGGGCCCGGTCGGTCGGGGTGTGGAAAGGTGAGGGGCTCGGATTCTATCAGCAGGAAGGTTACGCCCGGCGTTTCAATCAGGGGTTCGGTTCACCCAATTATTTTTCCAATGACTCGGCTTGTTACAACGGCCGTTACCTGGGCAATCATCTGGTTTGCGGGTTCTGGAACCCCTTCCCGGAATTTGACCAGGCTAAACTTATTATTCTGCTCGGGACCAATCCGCCTATTTGCCACCCGCCGTTCATGCGTGAATTAGCCGACGCCCGCAGCAACGGCACCAAACTGGTCATGATCGATCCACGCCTAAATCCGGTGACCTGCTACGCGGATATCTTCGCTCAACCCTATCCGGGCACCGACGGTGCCCTGGCCTGGGGGCTCATTCGATATCTCGTTAAGACCAATAACTATGACAGCGATCTGGTGGATCGCTATACCATCGGCTTTGATAAAATAGCGGCCTATGCCGAAAAATTCACACCCGAATACGTGGAACAACAAAGTGGGATATACGGCGGGGTCGTGGCAGAGATCGCGCAGCTGATCATCAAAAACCGTCCCCATATCAGCATCTATCCGGGATCAGGATTGGAGCACCATGAAAACGGCGTCAACTGCATCCGTGCTTTTACGATACTTTCCTGTCTGAGCGGTGCTCTCGGGCTACCCTGTGGCATGTTCCGGCCGGAACCGCTGGAAATACGGGAGTTGACCCTTTATGACGACCTGCCGCTGGACGACCTGCATCCCATTGGGGCAGATAAATTTCCAGTGCTATATGACATTCGCCGAGAGTGCCACACCATGACGGCCATGGATTACATGCTTGGCAAGGGGGAGTATCCGCTAAAGGGCCTCATCATTGCGGCGGCGAACCCGGCGGTCACCAATCCCAATACCCGCAAGGTGGAGGAAGCACTGGCCAGTCTCGATCTTCTGGTGGTCAACGATTTCTTTATGACCCGGACCGCCCGCCTGGCCCATTACATCCTGCCGGCGGCCACGTTCCTCGAACGCGAAGAACTGCATGTTTACCCCACCCAGCAGCTGGTGAATATTACCCGGAAAGTGGCCGGGGTAGAAGGGGTCCGAAACGAATATCGAGTGTGGCATGATCTGGCCCACCGCCTGGGATTCGGCGAAAGTCTTTTTCCCTGGAAAGACGAAACAGAAGTCAACCGTTGGCTTTTGGAACCCACCGGACTGACCGTGGATAAACTGCGGCAGCACCCGCAAGGGTATGTCTACAAACCCATTGACTATCAGAAGTGTCTCAGCGATCCACTGCCGACACCTTCGGGCAAGCTGGAGTTTGCATCCCCCTATCTGCATCAACTGGGGCTGTCCGAAATACCTGAATACCGGGAGCCATCTTACCTGAAAGAAGCCGATGCCAACTATCCTTTCGTGATGACCACCGGTGCACGCAAGTCCTTGATCTACCATTCCCGGCACCAGAATATTGCGCGGTTCAGGGATGTGCATCCGGATGCAGAAATGGAGATCCATCCGGCGGATGCCGCCGATCTGGGTATCGAAGACGGTGAAAAGGTGCGGGTGGTATCGGATATGGGGGAGCTGGTCATCCGGGCTGCTGTCAAACACGCCGCCGAACTTCGCCAGGGTGTGGTGGAAATCTATCACGGCTGGGAGGATTGGCGGGTCAACTTTCTGACCCATGACGATATCAACGATCCGATCAGCGGATTTCCACTGCTCAAGGCCGTACCGGTGCGCATTGAAAAAATTGATGCGTAAAAGGACAAACCGATGTCAGAAAACTCGAATTACATGACGGCGCCGACGCACAGTTTCGCAGGCTTACCGGTGTGCACGCAGCTCAAAGATTTAGAGGCCGATATTGCTATTATAGGACTCCATTTTGTCAGTCCCTATCCTCAGAAGTTAACCGCAATCCAAACGGCGGTGGGAACCGCCCCGGATGCTATTCGCCTTCGATCATCTGTTTTTATTGATCATTTAGACCACTATGATTTTGACTTCAACGATGTGCTTTTGGCAAACCGTCAGGTTCGGATAGTTGATTGCGGAGATATAGACAAACCGACGAATGGTGCTGAGCAAAACCCGGAACGTATCACTGCCGCTATTCGTACCATCCTGGGTCGAGGTGCAATTCCGATTGCTTTGGGCACCGATGAGGGTGGTTTCATTCCGTTCGTACGCGCCTATGAGGGCTACGATGCCCTTTGCGTGGTCCATATCGACGCCCATATCGATTGGCGCAATGAGCGCCACGGGGTGCGGGAAGGCTACAGTAGCGTTATGCGGCGGGCTTCCGAAATGCCTTGGGTCAAAGCCATGGCTCAGGTCGGTTTGAGAGGTATCGGCAGTGCCCGGCAGCGGGAGATAGACGATGCCCTATTGTTCGGAAGCGTTTTTATCCGTGCCCGCGAGGTGCACCACCAAGGAATCAAGGCCTGTATTGATAAGATTCCGGCGGCAGATCATTATCTGATCACCATTGACACAGATGCCTTGGATACCGCTATAGCACCGGGTGTGCTCTTCACCAGTCCGGGAGGCCTAACCTTTGATGAAACCACTGATCTGGTGCAAAGAATTGCTTTAAAAGGACCCATAGCCGGCATTAGCTTGTTTGAGGTTCGGCCGGAGCTGGATATCAACGGTTTGACGGCCTCAACCGGTGCCCAGTTGGTAATCAATTTCATCGGTACCCTAGCCCGCAGCGGCCAAATTGGCAGATGAATCAAGGTTGGAGCTTGATTGGATATGTGATGCCGGCATTTAATAATGAGTGAGCCATCGAAAGAAATTTCATGCTTTGACCAGTGGGGTCCTGGCTGGTATCCATCGGTAGCAGCTGATTGCTTATCCTGCACTAACTCGCCTAAAATCACGTTGCTCAAATCACGAAGGTATGATAGCCTGACCATTTGTTTGCGGTGAAGCAGTGACCACGGTTCCAGGTAACCGGGATCATGTCTTTACCCCGGGGCGTCAGGACATGCTCTTCTTTTTACAAAGAGCCTTAATCCTGTTATCAGGAGCACCGACTTGCGATTGGCACGGTTTCGCCAATCGCCGGATCGAGGCCCTGATCTTTCTGCCCTAATGATAATGAAGGTAAATCCCATCAATCCTGGCCAGACAATGTCACCAGAAATAAGCATACATAAAGATTATATCTTAGTGGAACCCAAAGCAGGTATCAGTTACCGGGAGATACGGCGAGCCCTAGCAAGGTTATTTTATGCGTCCGGGATTCCGGATAAAAATGGTATTTGGGTATTCCGTGAAGGTCAAGAAAAATTTTCCGATGATGATTTGTATAAGTTAAAAGACATCATTAAAGAAAATTACCCTGAGGATGTCACGATAAACAAAACCGCAATTGTTGTCGGATCCGAATCTCAGTCAAGAACAGCAGAATCTTTTAAGCAAAATGCAGAAGACCTTCCCTTCGAGATCCGAGTTTTCTCTAAATTTCAAGCCGCCGAAAATTGGATAAAAGAGTAGTTAGTTCACTTTTTACATTTGCGGTTCATCCAGGTTAGGAACAACAAAATTTAGTATTATTTGAAAATCTTGTCCTTTGGGCCTGCGGCTCGAAGAGCCAGGCCAGAGAAAATCGGCTCTGCCTGTGCCAGTTCCAAGGAGAGATGGAGTACTGGAGTGATGGTCTATCGTTCGTGATCTCTATGCATTCGAGAATCTCGATGGCCTGTGTTTAAAGTTACAGAAGATCGTTGTTGGGTTTTCGTTTTTCCAATACTCCATTACTCCAACACTCCATAATTATGTTGAGCAGAGCAGCGTCATGAAGAACCCTTTTCCAGGGAGCAAACCATAGCCAGGTCCTTAGCGCCTGGATCCTTTACTCAACTCGCTGATGGGGGAAACCTTGGCATGAACAAATTAACCCTCTATTTCCGTCCTCCTGAAGGATTTATCGACGAGTTGCGTGATATTTCAGATAAATTCACAATTAATATATGCACCAATCGAGATGAACTGGAATCCTGTCTGCCGGATACGGAGATATTGGTTACGCTGGTTACCTTTCCGGATGCAGAATTAATTGGACGTGCTTCAAGCCTGAGATGGATTCAGGCCTTGACCGCCGGGGTTGATTTTTTTCCTTTAAATAAGATCAGAGAACAGGATATTCTGCTTACTTGTGGCCGCGGAATTCACAAAATCTACATTGCGGAATACGCCATCGCCGCGATGATCAATCTGGCCCGAAATTTTCACCTGCTGTTTCGCAACCAACTTAATGGTAAATGGGACCGCTCCATCGCGCAAGGCGAGATAAATGGAAAAATTGTCGGAATTCTCGGACTGGGCAGCATCGGTCAGGAAATAGCACGTAAAGCTTTCATTCTGGGCATGCGCGTCATCGGCGTTAAAAGTATACCGAAGCCGCGCGAGTGGGTCGACCATGTGTATGGCCCGGCTGAAATGGAGGAGGTATTTAAGCAAAGTGACTATGTGATTAATCTTTTGCCGGGCACAGTCGCAACCAGAGGTCTGATCGATAAAAAGTTTTTTGCATTGATGAAAAAATCAGCCTGTTTTATCAACCTGGGGCGTGGAACCACCGTCAATCAAGCCGACCTGATCGAAGCCCTGCGCACAAAAATGTTCCGCGCCCTGGTCAGCGATGTCTATGCAGAAGAGCCATTGCCAGATGACAACCCCCTGTGGCATTTGGAAAATGTGATCCTGACCCCGCATATAGCCGGCGTCTCGACAAAATATCTCGAACGGGCGCTGAGCATCATCCGGCATAATCTGAAAGTGTACGTCAGCCATTCGGGTGAGATGATGAATGTGGTTGATTTGACCAGGGGGTATTGATTAATCTGGTAATGGTTGTCGAAATCGTGCTGTTGCTGACTGTCGGGCAGCGTTGTGATATTTCCGAGATACTCATATTGTTTCGCATACCGATAAGCTTCCACCAGCAAACGTTCACGCGGCGTTAAAACTACGACATGTTTCCCCACCCCTTTTGAGTTTCTAAATAATCTAACCCGTAGACTGGTTTCATACATCAACTTTTCGATATTTTCTGACATGTTATCCCTTTTTAACCCCTGTATTTATATTTTTTACTAAATTATCAAATAGTTATAGATATATTTTTATAGCCCCAAAATTTAACTGAATTCCGCCAAACCATCCACGCCACGATATATTAATAACAAGATAATTTGATTTATAAAAAATTTTATAAATAAAAGCTTGACAATCAAAAATATTTGGTAATAATATAATCATATTTCGAACATTTCGATTTTCGAAATTTTTTGTTTTTTAAGTCCTGCAACGTTAAATACGAACCGTCGGGATTAGCGAGTTCAAACAGGCCTGAAATTTTTCGGGCCTATTCGACATTAAAAGCTGAGGGGTAATATATGATGACACCCACACCAACGAAAAACAAATTGCCTTTGCGAAAAGGGTCTTTCACCACTTTGGCGCAAGCTCTGGATTATGCCGCCGAAGGTGAAACCGGATTTAACTTTTATAATGGAATCGGTAAATTGAGTGCCGTGCTTCCCTATAAAAATCTCCAAAAGGAAGCCAAATCTTTGGCGCGCCGTCTGCTGGGATTGGGACCGGAGCGTGGCGCACGAGTTGCGATGGTGGCGGATACCCATCCTAATTTTATGCGCTATTTCTTTGCCTGCCAATATGCCGGACTGGTACCGGTACCCTTGCCGGCTTCTATTTATTTAGGTGGCCGTGAGGCTTTTGTTAAGCAGCTGCGTCGGCTGTTGGTGAGCTGCAAGGCAGACATCGCCATCGCACCGGAAGAATATCTTCCCTATCTGCGGGAGGCTGCCGACGGTTTGGATGTGACGTATTACGGCAGCACCAATGCGTTTGTGCATTTACCCGAAGAACAGGTCGAACTCGAACCTTCCGGTGCACACGAGCTGGCTTATCTCCAATATACATCGGGAAGCACCCGCTTTCCGCGGGGCGTAATGATAACCCAGCAGACGGTGATGAGTAACCTGTCGGCAATGATCACTTATGGAATTGAGCTTGAGCAGTCGGATCGGGTCGTATCTTGGCTGCCCTTCTACCACGACATGGGACTCGTCGGTATGGTGCTGGCGCCACTGGCAGCTCAAATATCCGTTGATTATTTGAGTCCGCGCGATTTTGCGATGCGCCCGCGTCTGTGGCTGAAGTTAATGTCGGAAAATCGGGCAACGATTTCCTTCAGTCCTCCGTTTGGCTATGAATTGTGCCAGCAGCGTCTGCGTCCCAATGACATCAAGACCTTTGATTTGAGCAGCTGGCGGGTGGCCGGTGTGGGTGCGGAGCCTATTACGCCCGAACCTCTGAGACGTTTTGCCGAGACGCTGGCTCCGGCCGGTTTTAATAAATCCGCCTTTGTGGCCGGCTATGGTATGGCGGAATGCACCCTGGCCGTTTCCTTTTCACCGCTGAGTCTGGGATTGATCGCAGATAATGTCGAGCGGGATCATTTGGCCAATTTTCAAAAGGCGATACCGGTCAACACCGCGACCGGCAACATGACCAGCGGGGTGAAAACCTTTGTGAGCTGCGGTGAACCGCTGCCGGGTTATGACGTGCAGGTTCGCAATGACCATGGTCGGGTGCTGCCGGAGCGTCAGGTGGGCACTTTGTTTGTCCGGGGGCCCAGCGTCATGCGCGGCTACTTCAATGATGCTGAGGCGACCCAAGCGGCATTATCTGAAGATGGGTGGTTTGACACCGGTGATCTCGCTTATCGGAATGCAAACAGCATCGTCATCACCGGACGTGCCAAGGATCTGATCATCATCAATGGCCGCAATATTTGGCCCCAAGACCTGGAGAGTATCGCGGAACAGCAGCCTGACGTGAGAACCGGTGATGCCTCGGCGTTCTCGTTGGCGGGAGCGGATGGAACCGATAAGGCAATTTTGTTGGTCCAATGCCGCGATCCTGAACGAGCAACGGACACCGAGCTGGCCGTGAATATAAAGAGTCGGATTCGTCGCGAGTTCGGAATTGATTGTAAAATCGAACTGGTTCCGCGTCATACGCTGCCGCGTACGACATCCGGAAAACTCTCACGCTCAAAAGCACGTCAAGATTATATTCAACGGACGGTCGGCGTCGAGTCTAAGCAGCTGAATTTAATGCAAGACCAATATCAACCCTTAAGACAGGCGGTTTAAAAATTTAGATACCAAACCAAACCATACAGGAGGTAAATCTCATGCGCAAACTCACGATAGACGGTAATATCATTGACGATAAAAGCAACAGCTATGTGATTGCCGAGATCGGCCATAATCATCAGGGAGATCTCGCAACGGCTAAAAAGATGTTCCGGGTCGCCAAGGAATGCGGTGCGAATGCGGTTAAACTGCAGAAACGCGATAACCGCGGCCTGTATACCAAAGCCATTTACGATAAGCCCTATGACAACAGAAACAGTTACGGCGCTACCTATGGCGAGCACCGAGAGGCCCTCGAATTCGGCTGGGTCGAATATCGGGAATTGTTCGATTATGCCAAAGCGCTCGGAATTACGATGTTCTCAACGGCATTCGATGTTGCCAGTGCCGATTTTCTGGCTAAATTCGATCCCCCTGCTTTTAAGATCGCTTCCGGGGATTTGACCAATATTCCGCTTCTCACCCATATCGCCGGATTCCAGAAACCGATGATTGTGAGCACCGGCGGAGGCACCATGGAAGATGTCAACCGGGCCTATGATGCGGTTATGCCGATAAACGATCAGCTGGCGATATTGCAGTGCACGGCCAGTTATCCGGCCGATTTTGGTGAACTTAATTTGAGTGTCATCGCCACCTTTCGCCAGCGTTTTCCCAACACGGTTATCGGGCTTTCATCCCATGACAATGGTATTGCCATGGCGGTGGCAGCCTATATGTTGGGTGCCCGGATAATTGAAAAGCATTTTACCTTGAATCATACCTTAAAGGGCACGGATCATGCGTTTTCGCTGGAACCCACCGGTCTGCGCAAAATGGTGCGCGATCTGAATCGCTGCCGCGAAGCCACGGGTGACGGGGTAAAGCGCGTTTATCCGACTGAAGTTACACCTATTATGAAGATGGGTAAAAAACTTGTGGCCGCGCGTGACCTGCCGGCCGGGTATGCCATAACAGCAGAGGATATTGCGATCAAGTCGCCCGGAGACGGTTTGCCCCCATATGAATTGGATAAAGTGGTTGGACGCATCACCCGGTGCGCCTTGCCTGCGGATCAAGATATAACCTTTGATGTGCTCAGCGGTGCGAATAAGTCGATTGCGGCCTAATACCAACCCATATATTAATCCTGTCTAAAAGATAAACTAATGAGACAAAACCGCCGGGCAGACGATATCTTTTCTGCCCGGCGCTCATTGCAGTATTGGGGATAGTCCTATCTTCGGCCATTTTGTTGGGTTCCGCTGGTAGCACAAAAATGGCTGACGAGTAGTTTGGGTTGAGGAACGAAACCCAACAAAAGATATCGGGTTGCCTCAACCCGACCTACGAATAAGCCGTGGTCAATCTTAGAACCAAACCCGTAGTATAAGATTTTCGCGTTTTGCTCTATGCTCATTGCGCTAATCTTCAAACATCTCCACCCAATTATGAAATCTGTCCACTTTATCCTGTCCATATTTATCAAGGCTGCGCATAATTTTATCTATGTTTTTTTCCTGGGTTTTCAATCTTCCATCATCTTTTTTGGAAAAGAATTTGTCCGCCTAGCAAATAATCTGTTTTTCAATTGAAATCGGCACCATCTTCAAATTTTTTATTATCTGTGAGCTATCTGTGACTCCTCTGATATTATTATGTCTCATAAATTAGTAAAAGCTACTGAACGGAGAAGACATATGGATATCGATCCGAAAATATTTGAGGCGCTGATGCTGTTGTGTTTCGGCAGCAGTTGGCCTTTTGCGGTGTCAAAGACGATCAAAACCCGATCTGCCAAAGGGAAAAGCTTGTTATTCTTGTTTTTAATCTTTATCGGGTATGTTTCAGGAGTGGTTTATAAGGTTACCTCAAATTTTGATCATGTCATCTGGATATATTGTCTCAATGGCACCCTGGTATTTGTAGAGATATTACTATTTTTCAGGTATCAGCGACCAAAAAGCTCAGCATCCAACACGATGAAGCTATACGCCAATTTATTCCGGTTTAACCGTGTGGTTTTCAAATCAGATCATCACCTTGTTTAAATGCTAAATAAAGGGGGGCAAAGACGATGAGTAGTGTCACTGTTATCATCTCAGCAATTGTTGTAGTTGCCATATTTTGGATTTTACATATTTATGCCGTACGCAGAGCCCGGTTTCTGGTACGACTGCAGTTAGGATCCTTTTCAGAGCAAAAATCCGAAGATGCGAAAATGATTCATGCGGTGCGTGCATATCAAATGGTAGATACCGCCAAGGATTCCAAGAATGCACAAGACAGCACGAAGATCGAATCCCATAGAGAAAGGCGGAAGATTCGAGAAAAGCCTCCAATTCTTTCAAATGAAAAACGGTGGGCAATTCCAAATTGATTGCCTGCATGACCACGAATGTTACATCATTTTGATAGAGCAGAATATGAAAAATGTAGAAATTGACGGGAAAAAGCTCATCATTTACGAGGATGGCAGTATAAGAATTCCCTACAAGGATCTGCAGCTTTGTCTAGATCTTATGGATATCGCATTTTTGTACAATGAGTCGATGAAAGCTCTGAATGCAAGAGAAACACAGGAGAAACAAGAGAAAAAAAGCATGATCGACTCATCTAAGAAACTGGACTTTTCCATTGAGTTTGTCAACCAGGATTGAATTTATCTGCTTTCCCTTTGAATCCATCACTTTAGCAGTGAAATATCGGCCCTTGTTCTCGATGCGATGTATTTCAAATTGGCTGTTGTCCGCACACCGGCCGATTGCGAGTTTCGCTGATTCGAGACTCATGCCGTCCCGGGGATTCAACTCGAAAGAAGATTTTTCTTTTTCTGACGGTGCGGATTGCATTTCAATTTTATGGGTCTGCTCATTTTCGGAGTTCCCTTTAGTGCTATCTATGAATTTGCAAACGGCATCAATTAGGT
>JBAVYC010000221.1:0-5689 GCA_049698595.1 Desulfobacterales bacterium
CCCTTTCTTTGCACTCATGGTCCGACAGATCGGTAATCAAACCATGCAAAAGAGAATCCCGTTGACTGTTTGCGACACCGAGAACGACAAAGAAAAAGAAAATGTGTACCTCGAGTATCTCTTGGAAAATAAAATCGGGGGCATTATCTTCGCCGAAGGAATATCGCCCGCGCTCATCGATCGAGCGCGAAAGCGGGTTCCGACTGTACTCATCGATCAGCATCACTTGAGTGGGAGGATTCCGGAAGTTGCCAGCGACAATTTCCACGGGGCTATGCAAGCCACGGAATATCTCATTCAGCTCAACCACCGCCGAATCGGCTTTGTCGCCGGACCAAAAGATTGGATGACTGCTCAAGAGCGGTTAAGCGGCTATCGTGAGGCACTGGCAAAACATCAAATCGACGCCGATCCCCATTTGATTTTCCATGGAGATTTCCTTTATGAATCCGGCCTTCGGGCACTGGAATACTTTCTTGGTCTTCAGGAATGGCCGACTGCCGTCTTTTGTGCAAACGACCAAATGGCGCTTGGCATTTTGAATAAGGCGCAAGCCATGAATATTTCCATCCCGAATGATATTTCTCTGGTAGGCTTTGATGCCATTCCGCTGTTAGGATTCAGCACACCTAAATTGACTACGGTGAAACAGGACATCCCGGAGCTTTGCCGACTTGCCGTCGACCTACTCATGAAACAACGCAACGGGCAACCCAGGTGCAATCGGACCGCTGTGCCCACCCGGCTGATTGTTGGCGAGACATGCAGGAAAATAGACGCAGCAAAAATAGTATAAACTCCAAACCGCCGAGATGGGAGTTATGAATAACGGCTATTTGCTGGAAATGAGGAACATTTCAAAAGAATTTCCGGGAGTCAAAGCACTGGACGGCGTCGATTTTTCGCTGAAAAGTGGAGAAGTTCACGTTTTGATCGGCGAAAATGGAGCCGGCAAGTCCACTCTCATCAAAATACTCTCCGGGGCCTACACAGCTGACTGCGGAGAAATCTACCTCAAAGGGCAGAAGGCGGAAATCAACACCCCGCGGGCTGCCATCGACCTCGGCGTCGCCGTTATCTACCAGGAACTCAACCTCAATCCTTTCACCCCTATTTTTGAAAATGTTTTCCTTGGACGGGAATTTTCCAATCGGCTTGGTTTGCTGAACGCCAAAAGGGCCGTAAAGGAGACTGAAAACCTTCTATCCCAATGCGGGCTCGATGTTTCCCCGCGAACCATCGTTAAAGATCTCGGCGTAAGCCAGCAGCAGTTGGTGGAAATTGCGAAAGCCATGTCAATGAATGCCCGGATTCTTGTTCTCGACGAGCCGACATCGGCCCTGTCGGACAACGAGATCGAACGCTTATTCGATCGGATACGGCAACTCAAGGCGAATGGCTGCGGCATTATCTATATCTCCCATCGATTAAAAGAGCTCTTCGAAATCGGGGATCGCTGCACGGTCCTCAGGGATGGACAATACATTGGAACCCGCCGGATCGAAGACATCCAAATTGACGAATTGGTCAAAATGATCGTTGGCCGTGAGTTCAACGAGTCAAGCCGGACCGAGACTTATGTCAAAGGGCAAGAGGTACTTCGCGTTGAGGAGCTCTCCTATAAAAATTTGTTGGATGATATTAGCTTTGGGTTGCGCAAAGGGGAAATTCTGGGGGTGGCCGGCCTGATGGGCTCCGGCCGCACCGAACTTGCCAAGTGTATCATCGGCGAATACCCCGTTTCTCAGGGTAAGTTATTTCTCAACGGTCAGCAAAACAATATCCGCAGCGTGAATCAAGCCTTAAAACATGGGATCGTGTATCTTAGTGAAGACCGCAAGAAGGAAGGGCTCTTTTTGCAACACCAGGTAAAAAAGAACATTACCATTTCAGCTTTGGGGCAAATTTTACGGGCCGGATTGCTGAATTCCAGAAAAGAGGAAAGTCTATGCCGGCAGTTGAAAGACAAGCTGAGGATCAAAACTCCCGGCCTCGACGTGCAGGTCAAGAATCTGAGCGGTGGAAATCAGCAAAAAGTGGTTATCGCCAAGTGGCTTTTAAGCAAGGCGAGTATTTTTATTTTCGACGAACCGACACGCGGCATCGATGTCGGTGCCAAGGATGAAATCCATAAACTCATGGAAGAACTGGTAAAAGAAGGAGCATCCATCATTATGATTTCATCGGAGTTCCCGGAAATTCTCAAAATGTCTGACCGAATCATGGTAATGCATCTGGGCAGGGTGGAGGCCATTCTCGAAAACGAAGGACTCAGTCAAGAAGATGTCTTTCACTATGCTATCGGAGCACATAGCTTTATAAAAAATGAGACCGTAACACAAAAGGAGGTTTTATAATGCACTTAAGAATAGCTCGATTAAGAAAAAAACTCATGGCAGCCAATACTGAAATTTGCCCCGAAAGGGCGCGGATTTTCACCGAATCCATGAAAAAAACCGAAGGCGAGCCGATTGTACTGCGGCGGGCGAAAGGGTTTTACGAGGTGCTGGCTAAAATGTCGCTCTATGTGGACGAAGATGAGTTGATTGTGGGAAACCAGGCCAGCAAACCTAAATCTTCACCGATTTACCCGGAGTACTCTATTGAGTGGTTGAAAAATGAGTTCAACGGCAACCCTTATCATTTCCATGAGCGCCCGGG
Source organism: Desulfobacterales bacterium (assembly GCA_049698595.1). Lineage (GTDB taxonomy): Bacteria > Desulfobacterota > Desulfobacteria > Desulfobacterales > JAFDCJ01 > JAFDCJ01. The sequence continues at coordinate 2,662 of JBAVYC010000221.1, forward strand.
GGATAAGTTCTATTACAGCGAGACGGTAAAAGAGGAAATCTTGTCATTGCTCGATTATTGGGAAGGTAAAACCGTTTACGAGAATCTTCGCAAGAACCTGCCGGAGAAAATCAATGAAGCCTGGCAGGCGGGCATCATCGATGATACCTGGGTATCTTCCTCCGGGTTGGGGAACCTGTTGGTTGACTTTGATAAGGTACTGAAAAAGGGATTGCGAGGGATTATCGCTCAGGCCGAAGAGCGCAAAGGTCGGCTCAAACTTACTGAACCCGATGAGATCAAGAAACTGTGGTTCCTCGACGCTGTGATCACCTCCAACAAGGCCTTAATCAATTTCTCCCAAAGGCTGGGGAAAAAGTGCGAAGCGCTGGCGCTCAGCACAAAAAGTCAGCAGCGGGCCGAAGAATTGAAAACCATTGCAGAAAACTGCTACAAAGTTCCTGAAAACCCGGCAGAAACTTTCTGGGAAGCACTTCAGGCGACCTGGCTGATCTTACTGGCGTTGCATCTGGAGGCCAACGGCCATGCCATTTCCCTCGGTCGTTTCGATCAATACCTCTACCCTTTTTACCAAAAGGATGTTGAAGAAGGGCGACTGACCCCCGAGCAGGCCCTGGAACTCGTCGAAGCCTTCTTTATCAAAGTAAACGAGCTGAACAAGCTGCGCTCGTGGCCGGATACCGAATTCTTTTTAGGATATCAGATGTTTGTCAATTTGACCATTGGCGGTCAAACCGCCGAGGGGCGCGACGCCTTAAACGACGTTTCGTATCTGTGCATCGATGCCTGCGAAGCGCTCAAACTGTTTACGCCTTCCGTCTCGGTCAAGGTTTTTTCAGGCACGAATCCCACCGTCATCGAGAAATCCTTACAGGCGGTGCAGAAGCATAAAGGCGGCCAGCCGGCGTTTTACAATGACGACGCTTTCATGGACATACTGAGAAATATGAACATACAAGAGGAAGATCTTCACAACTGGGCGCCGGTAGGATGTATCGAAGCCGGTATCCAGGGCAAATGGGATTATGCGGCCAAGGGACCCTGGCTGAGTGTGGCCAAGGTATTGGAGATCACCCTGAACGGTGGCATGGATCCGGCCTCCGGTTGCGTGTTCTTGCCGCAAGAGAAGAGTTTACGCTCATTTAGCGGGATGGATGAGATCATGGATGCCTATAAACGGCAACTCCACCATTTCATGGAACTTCAGGTCATCACCGAACACATCAACGACGAAATGCACAAGCAGATCGATCTGAACGCCTTTCGTTCCTCTCTGGTGGATGACTGCATCGAGAGGGGGCTTACGCTCATCGAGGGCGGCAGCGTATACTCGGCCGACGGCGGCCCCACCGCAGGAACCATTACCGCCGGCGACGCTCTGGCGGCCCTGGATGAGATCGTCTTTCAAAAAAAGCTGCTGACTGCGGAGCAGGTGGCGCATGCCCTGGAAACAAACTTTGAGGATCGCACCACGGAACCCAACGGCGAGGAGATCCGCCAAATCTTGTGGAATAAAGCCCCTAAATTCGGCAACGACGTCGACCGGGTGGACCGCTGGGTGGCTGATCTGGCAGATTATATCGGCTCAACCTACCAGAATGACTTCCACAATTCCCGGTATGGCAAAGGCCCCGTGCCGGCCTGCTACGCTTACAGCCAAAGCCCGGTAACCGGAAACATTGCCTTCGGTTCAATGGTCGGCGCCCTGCCCAATGGCCGCAAGGGGGGACTACCGGTCAACAACGGCATATCTCCGGAAAACGGGGCCGAATTGAACGGACCTACTGCGGCGATCAATTCCATCGGCAAGCTCCCCAGCATCTGGTTTCAGAAAGGGGCCATTTATAATGTCCGGCTCACCGAAGACACCTTAACCAGCACAGAAGGAATTAAACGCGTCGCCGCTTTGATTAAATCACTTTTCGATCAAAAGGGAATCCATGTCCAGTTCAATGTGGTGGGCAGTGAAATCTTGCGGGATGCACAACAACAGCCGGAAAATTATTCCGATCTGATGGTTCGTGTTTCGGGGTACAGCGCCTTTTTCACGCCTTTGGCTCGCAAAGTTCAGAATGACTTGATCGAGAGAATCGAGTTTCAGGCTTAACTCCGGTATTAAGGTAAAGTCAACGTCATGATAAAGGATCTGTTCAAGAAATACGGAATCTACTTCGGGTTCATCCTGATCGTCATTATCTTTTCGATGTTGAGCCCTCATTTCCTCAAAAGCAAAAACATTTCCAATATCCTGGTACAATCATCGATTCTGGCCATTATCGCCGTTGGCGAGACCATCGTCATTCTGACCGGCGGCATTGAATTGAGCGTCGGCTCTGTTGTCGCTTTCACATCTCTTTCGTCAGCATTCATGATTGCAGATCTGGGGCTTCCCATCGGTGTCGGGATTTTTGTCGCTCTGGTCTGCAGCGGACTCATCGGCCTGATCAACGGCGTCATCATCAGCTATGGCCGGGTTCCGTCTTTCATAACAACGCTTGGTATGATGAGCATTGCCAGAGGCGGTGCACTGGCCTTAAAAGGCGGCCAACCGATTTCGGGGATCCCGCCCGGCTACGAGATGCTGGCGACAACGGAATTATTCGGCGTTATACCGATATTTATTCTTTACACGATTGTAATTTATTTGCTTGGTTATCTTTTTTTGGAGAAAACCAAAGGCGGGAGGTATATTTATGCCATCGGCGGGAACCGGGATTCGGCCCGCCTGTCCGGCGTCAAGGTGAAGGTCTATGAGACTTTGGCCTACGTCATCTGCGGGTTGCTGGCAGGTGTCGGCGGCATTCTGTTGACTGCCAGGCTTGACTACGCCACACCGATTGCGGGTATCGGGTACGAACTGGACGTCATCGCTGCGACAGTGATCGGAGGAACCAGTCTAGCCGGGGGAGAGGGGTTTATTTTCGGCACGCTTCTGGGCGCCGTGATGATCGGAACCCTTCGCAATGGGCTGACTTTACTGAATGTCTCGGCTTACTACCAGCAAATCATCATCGGCATGGTGATTATC
>JBAVYC010000222.1:0-1955 GCA_049698595.1 Desulfobacterales bacterium
AATTGGATGCCGACGAAATCATCGAGACGGCAATACTTTAATCGCATTTATCGATCTGGACACCCTTGACCGGCAGGTTTGCTCAAACTTTGGTACTGAGGGATACAACGATTATTCTTAGGCTGCGGGGCTGGTTTCAAAATAGCAGACGACGGCTATGGTTTGACAGTATTTCTGGCTGGGAAAACTCAACAATATCTGTTAAATTCTTCGAAGATCTTGCCTCATATCATTCTTACCTGTATTGATCTGTCACCACCACAATTTGGGACACGGGAATAAAAATATGACACAAATCACACGCAACCCCATGGATGAACCTCGCTATAGCGGAATCCCCACGTTTATGAGATCTCCCCTCGCAACTGATTTTGAGGGTTTGGACATTGCCCTCGTCGGCGTACCTTATGATGGGGCCGTTGAAGCCAGGTCCGGTGCACGTCAAGGTCCCCGGCAGATAAGAGACATGTCGAGCATGATGCGGGCCATCCATCATGTCACGCGTATTAATCCATATCAATTATGTAATGTAGCCGATGCCGGTGATGTCACGTTTAAACAAATATTTGATGTCGTGGCCAGCCATGCTGACATAACAGAATTCTACAAAAGACTGCATAATTTTAAAATTACGCCATTGAGCGCTGGCGGTGATCACTCAATTACGTTGCCGATTATGAGAGCCATTGCAGCCAAACAACCCGTCGGAATGGTGCATATTGATGCCCATACAGACTGCTGTGATGAGGAAATGAACTCTAAATACAGCCATGGGACCCCTTTCAGGCGAGCTGTTGAGGAAGGGATACTCGACCCGAAACGAAGCATCCAAATAGGAATTCGCGGTGCCGCAAACTCAGATGAATGTTGGACTTTCGGCCCCAACCATGGCATCCGCATCGTATATATAGAAGAATTCAATAAGTTAGGGGTTGAAAAGGTAATAGCTGAAGCGAGACGTATTGTTGGTGAAGGCCCTACTTATATTTCATTTGATATTGACAGTATTGACCCGTCCTTTGCACCAGGTACCGGGACGCCAGAAATTGGTGGACTAACGACAATTGAAGCACAGGGATTAATACGTGGGCTTAGAGGTTTGAATCTTGTTGGCGCAGATGTCGTTGAAGTCTCACCTCCATTCGATCCATCCGGAAACACTGCTCTTATTGCGGCAACAATAATCTATGAAATTCTTTGTATTGTTGCCGAAAGAATATTTTCTGAATCAAAAGGCAGAAAGGACTAAAGTCCTTTTCTTTTCAGGTGCAGACTTCGGCTATGGAATTGCAATAATTCTGATCGTATTTTTCCAAGAATATCGGCAATATTCTTCGTTTTCGTCTTAATTTAAGGATATTGTGGTTTCTGGCAAGTCTTGAGTTTGCCGGTACCAAGATTGATTGAAGAACATTGATAAAAGTCCTTGGCCTTGATATTCTCAATATCCATTATTTTTCGGATTCAATGTTTATTAGCGTAGTCTTCACTTCCGGATTAATTTAGATTCCACAACATGTGGTATTGAGTTTTTAGTGTATTTGTATTTGTGACTTCATAACTTTATTAGATTGGAAATTTTAGAATTGGACCATATTGATCGGTTAAATAGAACGATTGAGTACATTGAGGCCAATCTTGATAAAAATATTCACCTTGAATTGCTTGCCAGAAAATTTGCTTTATCTAAATATCATTTTCATCGAATTTTCAGAGCCCTGATTGGGGACCCACCATCCAGGTATATTGAAAAAAGGAAGCTTTCCAGTGCAGCTGCAGATTTAATTTCTTCAAATAAGCGCATTGTTGATATCGCATTTGACTATGGATTTAATTCTCACGAATCATTTATAAGATCATTTTAAAAGCATTATTCTTATACACCCAGTCAATTTCGAAAAAACAAGCCCAACACCCGTTTCTATGCGAAATGTTCTATCGGTTCTATTGAGTTG
>JBAVYC010000223.1:0-1715 GCA_049698595.1 Desulfobacterales bacterium
TGACGGTTCGTTCTATCGACTGCGCTGTGTAGAGGGAGGCAAATATTTTACCGGTTCCGGAGAGGACAGCAATATTCACCTGTGGGAATGGGTGGATCATGACTTGCAGAGATGGGCCATCGCAGCTTCCGATGGTAACGGCATCCTACTGCCGGGACGGATTGAGGCGGAGGACTACAATGACGGCGGTGAAGGTGTCGGGTATCATGACAGCACTCCCGGCAATGCCGGTGGGGCGTATCGCAGCGACGATGTCGATATTGAAACCAGCACCGATGTGGGTGGTGGCTTCAATGTCGGTTGGGTGGAGAACGGGGAGTGGCTGGCCTTCGATGTCCATGTGGCGGAAAACGGCAACTACGATCTGATAGCACGGGTAGCGGCCAAAGACACAGGTATCGATACGCTTTCACTGCATATCCAAGTAGACGGTGTAAACGAAACAGGGGCGATGACGTTTGCGCCGACCGGGGGGTGGCAGAACTGGATCAATGTGACGGTCCCGGGGGTTTATCTCAGCGCCGGCCCCCATGAGTTGACGGTGTTTATGGATGCACCGCTGTTTAATTTGAACTACGTGGATGTCATTCTTTCCGATGGGTGAATCGGGGCCGGACCAAACCAACTTATGAGCTAACGATAATGGAATCGCCCATTGAGGACTCGCCGGGGACATTCTATGATATTATGTTTTTCAACAATGTTTGATTTTGGTACTGAATATTCACCACGGTCGATTACATTTGGTCCAAGGGTATTGTCGTTTGTCAGAGGGGTGCCAATATTAACCCTCAAAGTTTGGGGGCAGCGTAAATATGCAATTTATTATTGCGCAAAATGAAAAATTCATCAGTACCGTTTTCATCCCAGTCACCGGCAGCCAGCGAGGTATAATATCACTTCAAATTATGCGTGGGCACCAGGCATGTATGTCGTTGCTATCTCATAAGAATGGACTCTACTGATTCGTGTGCTTTCTTGCCACACGTCCGGGTTAAGCATTCCCCTCTTTTATAGCAGATAGCCACTTTTTCACAAAATTGTCATTTATGGCTTGCAGAACCCTGAAAGCCAATCCCCTCGATAGACAGAAAAGCAAGGCCTTTCAGGAAGGTGATAGTGGCGGGACCATAACAGATACATGTAAATACGGACTATGGTACATATGCAATCTATTTCCGTGCTTCCGCGGTTGTAGATTTCAGCGATTTTGTTAACCACTGAAAAGATTCAGGTCGCAGCCAATACTTCGATAAGTTTCGAGCAGCCGCCCTCATGTAAATAACCGGCATGTTCGTCGGTATTCGCAAAGTTCCGCCCGACTATTGCGGAGCACTCTAACTCATAGTCGGTGCATTCCATAAAACTTTCAATCGCATCTATGGCTCTGGGGTTTTTAAATTCAATTTTACCGGCGCCATTTTTAATACTGTTCATGCTGATGATCCATATGGCGGCACCCAAGGCCCCACAGCCGCCGCCGCATAAGCCGATACCGCCGGCCAATCCGGCCGCCATAACCGCGTGCCTGTCAGATGCGCCCATTTTCTGGGCCAACAGGGTTGCGCAACTTGCCGGTGTACACTGCACTTCGAACTGTTTTTCCGCCAGCACGGAATCTATGACGGTGAAGGCGTCCGGCGCATATTCAGCGGTCATGCGAAAGCAGCCGATGGTCCCGCCTTTTATAAGGAAATAGTTGATCATCTGAAGAT
>JBAVYC010000224.1:0-4752 GCA_049698595.1 Desulfobacterales bacterium
CCCAGATCCAGAGGGGAGTCGCCTTGCGATCGCTCGGCAGAAAAAACCCCAAAGGCGTTGGTCGGCGTGCCCATATCGTAAATACTCAGATTTATAAATTTCGCAGTCTCGTCGCTGATTACAAAACTGACGTAGGTCATTCTGATCATGTCATAGGCCATGAAGTAGGAAGCACGGCCATTGATCTGTTCGTAGAGGTTTTCCGGCGTGAACTGCTTGACCTCATCAAATATTTGCCAGCCTTGGGGCGTGAAACCGGTCACGATCTCCGGCAGGCTTTGGGATGCAATTAGCTGCCTGTTTGACCAGATAACCATCAGTGCCACAACCATCAATGCCAAAAGTACCGAGCTCAGTCTGCGCTTGAATATACCAGCCGGTGTCATACCTGTTCCTTTTTTCAAAGATGCTTATCAAACCACTCAAGGGCCATCTTGATTGATTGCAGGCGGCCTTGGCGATAGATCTCAAACTGGGTTCCGGAAAAAACCTCATATTCGGGCATCTTCTCTCTGATAACCAGGCGACTGTCGCTGTCGCCCCAGCCGCGATAGTCGAAGGTCAGTACCACATAGCCTGCCTTTGCAAACTCCGGTGCATAAGCCTGGTTAAGGTGTGAACGCACCCCGCCCCACCCATGGCAAAGGATAACGGCGGGCTGTTTGTCTCCGGGTTGTAAGCCCTTGGGATACCAGAGATCGCCCGAAAGTCGCCTGCCGTCGCTCCAAATGTCGATATTACGTGAGTCAATCTTGAAGGCAGCGGCCTCAGGTTTCGTGGCTTCTTGAGATCGGACGTTTTGCAGTCCGCAGGTTAAAAGAATCAATAACGCTAATAATCCCACCATAACGGAGCGTATGGCGCATCTTTCCAGGTCCAATTACCTCCTCTGCCAAACTTCGTTATCAGCCTTGAACGTTGAACCCAGAACCTGTGAACGGTTACCTTAGAAGCAAAAAAAGCCAAGCCACCTTTAAACTAACCATGTGTTGGAGGTGATAGAATTTTACTTGCTTCACGAAGCTCGTTTCTTCTTTTCAATATTTTCTAATTTGGTTAAGAGCTTTTTGATGTTTTTTTGCTTCTCTTTTTCTCTCAAATTTTTCTGAGATTCAGTATAATATTGGTGTTTTTTTAGTATTTCGAGGGTACCTTTGTACCATTTTGCGTCATCACTGACATCTATTCCTCTTGCACCCCGTCCTTCCCTTAATCTTCCATCCAATTTGAAAAAATCTTCTCTGCCCAAGTGGTCGAGATCGGCATCACAAAGGATCTTTTCAACATGGGTTTTCGGTTCACGCTCAAGATCAGTTGATAGTATCATCATTTGAACCTTTTCAATTTCGTTAGGCTTATAACCAATTAAATTAAGGATTCTGCCTGCCATTCGTGCTGCAATCGGTTCATTTTTATCATATTCTCTAATGTAACCAGTGTCATGAAAATAAGCCGCGGTAATTAACAATTCTCTATCATGCTCGGAGATATTCTCAGATACGGCAATGCTGTTGGCAACAGCAACGACTCCTCTTATAGGATGAAGTGTATGATTGGCATCATGATATTTAATGCCGTCTGGCAACTCATCTCTAAACAACGCCCTTATATATTTGTCCACGATTTTCAGCCGAGGTGTATGAGGCTTGTATCTTAATTTCATAGCATGACTATCCATCTATCCTATTGTGGATTGAATAATTGTTTGCCACCGCAAGAATACGCTTGAAGACTTCACGGTGATAGCTGGACGATGTTGCCGGTTCCGTTGCCGGTCCTATTAGCGACAGGACTGCCGTGGTAGAAGACCGAGCCTGTGCCTGTGATATCCGCGTTCAACAAGGTACTCACCCGGACTGTGGCCGATCCGCTGTCCTTTGACTTGGTTGAAGTGTAAATCCCGGATCGCTGCGAATTAACAGGATCCCATTTTGTACGTCGGTCAGAATTAGCGTTAATAAGTTGTCATCTGTTAGCAGGATCAGTTCCTCGGGCGCGCCTTGCTCGATCGTCAAATCAGCGACCACCAGCAGAGCAACTCATCTCATTCCTGCCTTATGCAAAGCAGAACCTCTATATCCGCCTGACTTTTCCAAGGATATTATCCCCTGACGTGTCGACAATTCGACCACGGAATGGAATATTTATCCCGTATTTTGACCCATTTTTTTTGCAGCTATGTTGGAGTTATAATTGGAACATCATTATAACCAGCCCTATTTCCTAAAAACTAGTACTATCTTTTGACGGCACTTTTGCCAGCCAGACGTCCCATGATAAGGCATTCGGGTATGGCACAGCTTCCCAGCCGGCTGGCTCCGTGGAACCCGCCCGTGACCTCGCCGGCGGCGAACAACCCGGGGATGGGCTTGCCGGCCAGATCAATCACTTCGGCCCTCGGGTTAATCCGCACCCCGCCCATGGTGTAATGAACCTTGGGCCAAATCCGAACGCCATAAAAAGGTGGGTCGACTATGGGGCCGGTGCCTGGCAGGGGGGGCTTGCCCATTTCATCTTGCGATCTATCGCCAAATGCCCGGTTGTACCTTTCGACCGTTGCGAAAAACCGTTCGGGCGGCATCCCGTAAGCCTCAGTCAACTGATCTAGATGATTGAATTTTTGCACATACGCGCGTTTCAGGCAGGCTGCCAGCATCTTCTCGCCCCTGGCCGCCCCGACCGAATCCACAACACCGATACAGACCTGGCCGGTTTTTAGAATGGCATCCGCCCTAACTCTGCGGTCCGCCAGTTCGTTGACAAAACGTTCTCCGGTCTTAGGGTTGACGATGATACCGCCCGAAAACACGGCATAACTTACAAAGGAGGCCCCCTTTCCATAGCCTTTCTCATCCGCACAGGCCCAAGGCCCCAACTGGATCCAGGAGAGGTGGACCGGGGTGGCGCCCAACTTCAAGGCCGCGATGAGTCCCTCGGCGGTTGCGCCCCGGTGGTTGGTGTGGGCAATCCTTTCATCCAGCCGGGGGTCCTGGACCGATCGAAAGGGAACATCAGCCCCGAAACCGCCCGTGGTCAGGATGACGGCTTTGCGGGCTGCCAGGGTCACCGTTTCACCGCTATCGGGTTGTCCGAAAAGGTAGCCGTTACGGTAGGCAACACCCCGGACGGTCCCTTGGGAATCCCTCAACAAAGATGTGAGATAGGCTCGGGTGCGGATATTAACCTGGAGACTTTCCAGGTGGGCAAGCTGCTTGCGGACGATGGCCACCCCGGAGTTGTTGTGGGTGGTCAGGCTGCGGGGAACGGAGTGGCCCCCCAGTCGATCCAGGCGATCCATATATCGAACCCCCAGATGATCGATGGTCCAATTCAGGATATTCGCGGATTCCCGTGTGACCAGTGCGGTCAGTTCGGGATGATTCAGCCCGAGACCCGCAGCCTGCATATCGCTCTGCATGCGTTTGGGCGAGTCTTTAACCCCGTCGCGCAACTGCCAATCCGATCCGGCAACGGCCAATGCACCGTCGCTGATCCGTGAATTGCCGCCTTTGATTTTCATTTTTTCCAAAACCGTCACCTCGGCGCCGGCCTCCGCCGCCTCGATGGCGGCTGAAAGCCCGGCAAAACCACTGCCAATGACAATCACGTCCGTGCTTTGATTCCATTTGTTGGGTATGGGTTCGGTGTGCATGTCTCCGCTGCATCTCCTTTATTTTTCAATTTCCGTTTTAACCGCCAGTCCTAAACCGGTGCCGCTTCTGCCCATGGCCTTCTTTGTGTAGAACGGTTCAAATATCCTTCTGCATGCTATCTGTAATGTCGACAACAATGCCCTCGTAATGGGCAATTTTGCCTGTGTTGTCCCTTCTTATATAGGTTCTATCATCAAGCCATTTTACTCCCCCATCTTTTGAAATTATTCGATAGGGTTTGTGAACAAAACCTGTTTTTTCTCTTTCATTGCTGAAAGTTGTTACCTCTTGCGCTACCCTTTGCAGGTCGTCCGGATGGACTATCTTTGCATAGGATACGTGGCCGGAAGTAATTTGCTTCAGATATAAAGTCCGACACTTCCGGGAAAAAATCAGGAAGTGTATTTTCGAAATTTTTTCCAGCAACTCCCGCCATACTTATCTTTTCTCCATTAACATAAACCGTAAATGCGGTACCTATATCCAGTTGGCTAAAAGCAAAGCTGCCTTTTTGATCATTCATTAATACTATTAATACGCTAACGAGTCTTATTCTTATGATTAACTTCCCCATATATTTTGCCTTATTTCTTTTCTAAGCAAAAAAGCCAAGCCACCTCTAAAAGGCAACTCGGCTTTTTGTGTTAAGACGGTTTGCATCTCCCCAACCTTCTCCCAAGATGGGCTCTGCTCAGTCTTGAACTTTTCGATTAAATTTATCTGTATTCTTTACATCTTGCAATCAGATCTGATGTCTTTAGCAGAGCTATTTAGCGCCTGTCAACTCAAATTAGAGGCCTTGCCCCATAAGCGCGAAGTTCTGTTTGATCCGGTATGCCGTGAAATTGAGCGCTGAATTTCATTGGCTATCCAAATCCCCGGTTGCCCCAAAATAACTGTTTTTTATCGACTTTTTAACTTCACCCGTATTGACATCTAATGTTTAACGTTATATGGTTTGGCCATGGTTAACTCGTTCAAGGACAAGGAAATCGAAAAGGTTTTTGTCCGATATTCTTCCAAAAATTCCCCACTAAAAGTTCACCGCAGCGCACTGCTGCAGTTGCGGTCATTGAACCCGGCACGAAATATCAATGAT
>JBAVYC010000225.1:0-1993 GCA_049698595.1 Desulfobacterales bacterium
GCCTATGGGCAATATATTGCAGACCTGCACCAAGGGCGATGATGATCAGATACATCAATAATATGTAAATCCAGCCGTCGAAGACAATATAGCTCCGCCATGCCTTGAAAAATTCTGTCGGTGTCAACAGATTCAGGGCCCCCACGATTAGGGAGCCGACCAGGTTGGCGCCGGCGTTAATCAGGTAAAGATTGAGGAGCAGTCTTTTATGATGACGTTTTTCGATCATACATAATTTGAGTCTTAGCAGTGCATTCTTTGCATTTTATGAAAAAACTTATTTATCACGAAAATACGAAAGTTGGAAAACACGAAATTTTTCTTGGTTTCTTTTCGTGCTTTCGTGATTGATCTTTAATGGTTCCAGCTTGTCCGGGTTAGGAATTCAAATCGACAATTTTTATCACCATCATCGTAATATCATCCTCTCGCACCGTACCGGTTTGAAATTCTTCCAGCGCTTGAAAGCATTTACCAAGGATATCTTCCGCCACCGCATTTCTGTTCTGCCGGACAATACGATACAGAGGTGCTTTGCCGAACATGTCACCTTCCTTGTTGCAGGCTTCCCAGACACCATCGGTGGCCAGAACGATGATCTGCCCAGGAATTAATCCGGTTCTTTCATTTTCTTCAAATACAGCCTGTCCACTAATCCCCAATGCCAGGCCCTTGCCGTGCATATCATTGAAGCGGTCCGAAATTGGGTTATAAAAAATTGCCGGATCGTGTCCGGCCCTGATCCAGCTCAGGCAGCGCTGTGCCGGATCGAGTCGCAGATAAAACAGGGTCATGAAGTTGCCGGAATCTTCGACGTCATCTATCAGTTGGCGGTTGACATCGGACATCATCCGGCTCAGGTTGCCGGGCAGGTGGGCCCGTTGCCGCAGGAAAGCGCGAACAGAAGCCATCAGGATCGCCGATGAAATCCCATGGCCGGACACATCGCCAATCACAGCATCGAGTTGTTTGTTGTCATTTCCAATGAAATCATAATAATCACCACCGGTTTCGTCACAGTACAGGCTCCGCGCAGCCATATCCAGACCGTCTATAGCCGGACACTCTCGCGGCAGGAGGGCCTGCTGAATTTCCTGGGCCAGGTAAAGTCCGCGGCGCAGCCGGTCGCGCTCAATTAAACCATCCGTCATGGCATTCATACCGTCGCCCATAATTCCGAGCTCGTCATTGGATACGACCCGGACCTTCTGATCAAAATGACCTTTGCGGACGTTGCGAGCCATCCCGATCATGTCATTGATGGGCCGCAGGATTGACTTTGCCACCAGGAGATTCAAGCTGAGTGACATGATGATAAAAATGATAAAAACCGAACCCGCGAAAGTCATGATGTCGCGGTTGAATTGGCCCGTCGAAATAAGCGCGTCATCTAATTCCCAAATGGCGAATGCGACGGTCACGCAGAGCAGAACCATGGGTGCGTTGGTCCCAACCCCGAATAGTACTCGAATCCGTCTCAGTATGGATATGCGCACTGTACCCGATGTTGTTGCCAGTTGCCCTTCAGGGAAAAGAACCGGGACCATTTTTTCCCGGACGAAATCATCGATCAAGAAAAATGAAATGAATGAGGCGATCAGCCCGATCATTAGAATCCTGAAGAAATTGTAAAACAAACTGATCAGCGTCATGTTTAACAGGGCAAACATCACCGGTGTAAGAATGATATCCAGAAACAGCCACATGCCTAGATTGGCCAGACCGAGCAAGACCGGCAAATTCAAAAGCCGCCGCCCGGCTTTCAACTCAACGGATTTTTGGATTTTTTCAGCGCGTCCCAGACAGGTTAAGTACCTGGATATCGGGCGCTGGATTAAATACTGCAAAATGGTGACGATGGTACAGGCGGCAATAATGAAAATGGGAATCACTACCCAGCCACCCCCTGAGAGAAAGGACAGCCAATCTTTTAGAAAATCAAGCGGGGTGACAATATTCAGCAAAACAATAATGATGTTGCCGATCAGATTGG
>JBAVYC010000226.1:0-5947 GCA_049698595.1 Desulfobacterales bacterium
ACCTAGAGCTTTAAATTTGGTTAACCATTTGTCCCACAACTCATCATAATGTTCAAAGACATAGAATACCCGCTTTTCAAAGAAGGCCGCCTTTTCCGCGATGATTTCATCAGGTGGCGGGGCAATCGCACAAATATATAAATAGCCGCCCACGATGCGCTGGGCGATGCCTTGGGCAGGCGGGATGCAAAATACCCGGGTCGTATACTGTGACAATGAAATTTGCCAAGCCTCCTGGAAGATTAAATCCAGCGGCGGCAATGGTTCCGGGGCATGGATTTTATCCTGATACCAGAATTGAGCTTTTTCCCATTCGGCTCTGTCCGGGGAAAACAAGTGGTGGGTCGGGTACATCTCTTCCCAGCCTTCAAGTTCGGGGGGGACTTGGAATTCGTGGGGATCTGGAAATCTTCCTTCGTTATCTGACATTTTCATTCTCCTTATATTTTAAAGGTTAATACATATTTATAAGAGCCTGTTGTAGCTCGAATACGGATTTTTAAGGCGCTGGTCGCAATAAATGACAGCCGCCGGAGAACGAAAATTAGTTTGAAACAGCAAAAGAGCAGTGCACACCGATATTAAAAATTAATAATAAAATATTATTCATTTTTTATGAACGATTAACAAAAAGCTGTCAACCCAATAATATTTATGTTATCCATAAGGATAGCTTATGGATGATTTTATACTATAAATAATGTTTGGGGTAATTATGTTAAACTTCAATCAACTCCGGGTGTTTTATCATGCTGCAAAAAAATTAAATTTTACCGCAGCTGCCGGTGAGCTCTTTATCACCCAGCCGGCTGTGACGTTTCAAGTGAAAACTTTCGAAGAGTACTGCAGTCTGAAATTATTCAAGAAAAGAGGGCGCAAGGTTTATCTGACTGACGAGGGCAGAGTGCTGTACGAATATGCCGATAAAGTTTTTAAGTATGAAAAAGAAATAGAGAGTGTTATTGATGAGATGCGAGAGTTAAAACGAGGCATTCTCAGCCTTGGGACCACCAAAACCTATGCCCGCTATTTTATGCCGCTGATGATCACCACCTTTCATCAAAATTATCCGAATATCAAAATCCAGCTAAATGAAGGCAGCTCCCTGGACATGATTCTCAGTCTGCTTGATTTTAAGAACGAGGTGGCGGTGATAGCCAAAGCGGTGAATCATCCCGAGGTCAATTTTTTGCCTTTCAGCCAGGAAGAGATGGCGGTCATTGTGGCTCCGGACCACCATTTCGCCAAAAAAAAAATGGTCATGTTCAAAGACATCGCAAAGGAGCCGTTTATCATGAAAGAGACCGGTTCCGGAACCCGGAAACGGGTTGAGCAGTTATTTTCAGACGAAAATTGTACACCGGACATCCTGCTGGAAACCAGTAGCACCGAACTTATCAAGCAACTGGTCGAGCGCGGTGAGGGAATTTCCTTTTTAGTGCGCGAGTCGGTTGCGGTTGAGATCAAAGAGAAAAAATTGGTTGAAGTGGCAGTGAAAGGTCGGAAAATATTTCTGGACGTAAGCATTGCCTATCTTAAAAAGCAGGTGCTCTCACCACCTGCCCGTGCCTTCGTGGATACGCTCAGAAAATTGAAATCCGGGGATATGCACCCCATGGGAATCGGGTTGATGATGGCCAAAATCCTCGCCCAGCGTAAAAGCAGCAAATAGATAACCGCAGACCGATGACCGCAAAGAACTGACGGAAGAGGGCAGGGCGCATAGCACATGGGGCATGGAGCGTGGGCGCTTTGGTCCGTTTCATGATTTAGTAAAGTCCATTTCAATCCGCAGTTCGGGCAGCTTAAATACCTTCACCTTATCAGAGAGCCACCCCATAATCCTTTCAAGACCTCCTTACGTCTTTTTATCAATTATTTTTTAGAATTAAACAGTTCGATATTGACATACCACCATATGGTATTAATCATAATCTATGAAAATCACCACCGAACATCGACGACTGGACGAATATCGCCATCGCAAAGCAAACTGGAAAAAATGGGGACCTTATCTGAGTGAGCGATCTTGGGGAACTGTGCGCGAAGACTACAGTGCCGACGGCAGTGCCTGGGATTACTTTCCACACGACCATGCCCGCAGTCGGGCCTATCGCTGGGGCGAAGACGGCATCGCCGGCATTTGCGACCGCAACCAGTACATTTGTTTTGCGCTGGCATTGTGGAACGGTGAAGATCCGATCCTCAAAGAACGCATGTTCGGTCTGAACGGATCCGAAGGAAATCACGGCGAAGACGTCAAAGAGTACTACTTTTATCTCGACAGCACGCCCACCCATAGTTACATGCGGATGCTCTATAAATACCCCCAGACGGAATATCCGTACGTCGATCTTGTGTCTGAGAGCCGGCGTCGGGGATTTTTTGATTTCGAGTATGAATTGTTGGACACCGGCGTTTTTGACGGCAACCGCTACTTTGATGTCATGATTGAATACGCCAAGTCGGCCCAGGACGACATATTGGCCAGGATTACGCTGACCAACCGCGGGCCCGAGGTCGCCAGATGCGTTGCGCTGCCCAGCCTTTGGTTCCGCAACACCTGGTCCTGGGGTTATGAAAAAGGTCCGATGAACGACGTTCCCGGCAAGCCGAATCTAAAACAGGTCGAAACCACTTCAAACCTTGCCGCCGTAAAGATCAAACATCCGGCGTCCGGGGTCTACTACTTGTACGCAGAAAACGCCGAAGATCTGCTTTTCACCGACAACGAAACCAATACCGCGCGATTCGACAATTCCCCCAACGGTAACCCGTATGTCAAAGATGCCTTTCATCGCTACCTGGTCAACGGTGAGAAAGACGCTGTCAATCCGGCCCGGCAAGGCACCAAGGTCGCAGCGCTTTTCAACGGCGATATCGATCCGGGCATGTCGCGCACGATTCGGCTGCGTTTAGCCCACAAGAGCCATGAGAACCCCTTTGCCGATTGCGACACGATTTTCGCACAACGGTTGGCCGAAGCGAATGAGTTTTATGACGCGATTCAAAAACCAGGTTTGAGTGAAGACGAAAAGCGCGTGCAGCGACAAGCTCTGGCCGGCATGCTGTGGACGAAACAATTTTTTTATTACAACATCGAGCAATGGCTCCAGGGAGATCCCGGCCGGCCGCCGGCCCCGGAGTCACGCCGTCACGGGCGCAACAGTGAATGGGAGCATCTCAACAATTTCGATATCATCTCGATGCCCGACAAATGGGAGTATCCGTGGTATGCGGCCTGGGATCTGGCGTTTCACTGCATCCCGCTGGCCATCGTGGACGCTGATTTTGCCAAGAGACAGCTCGACCTGATGGCCCGTGAATGGTACATGCACCCCAACGGCGCTTTGCCGGCCTATGAATGGCAATTTGGTGACGTCAATCCCCCGGTGCATGCCTGGGCGGCCTGGCGGGTTTACAAAATCGATGCCAAGCAGCAGGGGACGTCCGACCGAGCGTTTCTGGAGGGAATATTTCACAAACTGCTGTTGAATTTTACCTGGTGGGTCAACAAAAAGGACGCCGACGGTAACAACGTTTTCCAGGGGGGATTTCTGGGCCTGGACAACATCAGTGTCTTCGACCGCAGCGCGCCCCTGCCCACCGGCGGTCATATCGATCAATCCGACGGGACTTCCTGGATGGGATTTTACTGCCTGATCATGCTAAGAATTGCCCTCGAACTTGCCAAAGACAACCCTGTCTATCAGGATACGGCCGGCAAATTCTTTGAGCACTTTCTACGGATTGCCCGCGCCATGACCGATGCCTACCACGGCGGCCAAAGCCTTTGGAACGAAGAGGACGGATTTTTCTACGACGTCTTACACCTGCCCGACGGCGGCAACGTTCCCCTGAAAGTTCGATCCCTGGTGGGTCTGATGCCGCTGCTGGCCGTGGAAACTCTTGAGCATGAGCTGATTGAAAGTCTGCCGGATTTCAAGCGACACTTAAACTGGTTTTTTGAAAACCGCGTCTACCTGCGGGACAGCGGCAACGTAGCCTGTGTTAAAGACGAAGGCGAGCATGCCCGCCGGCTATTGGCCATTGTCAACCGTGAGCGTCTGATAAGAACCTTGAAGCCGATGCTGGATGAGAACGAATTTTTATCCGAATACGGTATCCGCTCGGTTTCCAGGTTTCACAAGGATAATCCGTACACTTTCTACGTGGAAGGCCGGAGCCACAC
This sequence comes from Desulfobacterales bacterium, assembly GCA_049698595.1. Lineage (GTDB taxonomy): Bacteria > Desulfobacterota > Desulfobacteria > Desulfobacterales > JAFDCJ01 > JAFDCJ01. Next base: position 4,193 of record JBAVYC010000226.1, read on the forward strand.
CATCAGCTACCAGCCGGCCGAGTCCGAAAGCGGACTTTTCGGCGGTAATTCCAACTGGCGCGGGCCGATCTGGTTTCCGATCAACTACCTGCTGATCGAGTCGCTGCAAAAGTTCAATCATTACTACGGCGATTCCCTTAAAGTCGAGTGTCCGACCGGTTCCGGGCGAATGATGACCCTCGGGGAGGTCGCGACAGAACTCTCCCGCCGCCTGGTCAAGATGTTTTTGCGTAACGACAATGGCGAACGCCCGTTTTACGGAGGTTCAAAAACCTTTCAGAAGGATCCTGATTGGCGCGATCTGATTTTGTTCAATGAATATTTTCACGGCGACAATGGTGCCGGACTGGGTGCCAGCCACCAAACCGGATGGACCGGCTTGGTGGCGAAGTTGATTCAACAGTCCGGCGGATGGCGCGAGGAAATGGATTAAACAAGGAGCAGTAATAAGCTAAAAACGACTAAATGGAAAAGGATGCGCGATCATGAGCGTAGAACAATATCCAGATGTCATTATGCCGGAGTGTCCGACGGAAAAGATATTAAAAGGGCAAAAGGCCTTGGTTACCGGGGGTTCTTCGGGAATCGGCAGAGCGGTTGCGGTCGCGCTTGGGAAAGCCGGCGCTGATGTGGTGGTCAATTACGTTCGCGGCGAAGACCAGGCCAAGGAAGTTGTGGCCGAAATAGGCCAGTGCGGCAGCCGTGCCTGCGCCCACCAGGCTGACGTTTCCAACGAAGACCAGGTAAGAAACATGTTCCAGAAGATGTACCAGGAGTTTGGTACCATCGACATTCTGATTAACAACGCCGGTCTGCAGCAGGATGCGCCCTTTGATGAAATGACAATTGATCAGTGGAATACCGTCATCAATGTCAACCTCACTGGGCAATTTCTCTGCGCCCGGGAGGCTGTGCGGGAGTTCAAGCGCCGCGGTGTCGTCAAAACAGTATCCTGTGCGGCCGGCAAAATTATCTGCATGAGTTCCGTACATGAAATCATACCCTGGGCTGGCCACGTGAACTATGCGGCCTCAAAAGGCGGCGTGATGCTGATGATGAAAAGCATTGCCCAAGAGGTCGCTCCTTTTCGGATTCGTGTCAACAGCATCGCACCAGGCGCCATTCGCACCCCGATAAACAGGGAAGCCTGGGAGACACCGGAAGCTTACGATGAGCTTATGAAGCTTGTGCCTTATAAACGCATCGGCGAGCCGGAGGACATCGCCCGGGCCGCGGTCTGGCTGGCCTCCGATTATGCCGATTACATCAACGGCATCAGTCTGTTCGTTGACGGCGGTATGACGCTGTATCCGGGTTTTGCAACCGGCGGATAAACGCCTTCCCTCCAACCATTGGACAGTAGCGCTCAATAGATAATGGCGGCGGTCAGAAGCAGAATTCGTCAAAAGGAGGATAAAATGACAAAAGATGAACATATGGACGTTGAGGCGTCCTTCGACAACACCGATCTCGAAGCGCTGGCCGCACGTGTGAAGGCTGTCCTAGACATCCGAGACCGTAAATATGGTTTCCCCTCTAAGACTTACCTAAAATGTTTTGTCGGCCGCGAGGCGGTTTCGCGACTCATAGAGGAGGGGATCGCCGGCGACGAAGAAGATGCTGTGAGTATCGGCAACATGATGCTGAATGCGGGCGTATTTCATCATGTACTGGATGCACACCCCTTTGAGAACGCAAACTTATTCTACCGTTTCGTGTCGGATGAGGACCACGGCACGGTGGCACGCAAACTCG
>JBAVYC010000227.1:0-4592 GCA_049698595.1 Desulfobacterales bacterium
TGCCAGACCTGTGTATAGAAGAGTTCTGACCAGTACCTTGCAAAAGCTTGGCTACAAGATCGGCATCATAGCCGGAGGCTTTGAGTACTTCGGTGAAGCTCTGCAAAAAAGATTGAATCTGGACTACGTTTTTGCCAATGTGCTTGAAATCGAAAATGGTAAAGTGACGGGCAAGGTCACCGGTGACATCATCGACGGTTGGCGAAAAGCTGAAATTCTCAAAACCATCGCCACGATCGAAAACATCAGCCTGCAACAGACCATTGCCAATCTACACTTTTACCGGCTTTCCATTCTCGTCTTCCGTCAATAGTATATTTGTAAGTTTAATCTGTAACTAACTGAATTGAATTAGTATTGTATATTTTTAGCCGGTTTATACATTTTCTCAAAGTTTTATTGTTGTTAAGGGAGTATAAAAAAAGACATGTAACTGTTTTAAATGGCCTACCTCATTTTTCAGGTTTCTGCTTTGCCATCTTTTCCTCTTCAGCCTGAATGGACGCTAACGCTGCTGCAGCGGCAGCTTGCCGCTGAACTTCACTGTTTGCCTTCGCTTCGTCTTGCTGGGTTTGACCCGGCACCTGTTCGCTGGCGTTGCTGTCGGGCTCCGGCGGCATGTAAACCGTCACGTTGCGATGTGCAAACTCGATGCCTTCTTCCTTGAAAGCTTCCTGCATGAGTCGGTAAACTTCTTTGCGGATGGCAAACTGGTCGCCGGGCTTGGTCTTGTATTTGACCCGCATGATCATGGCCGAGTCATCCATCTCCCGCACGCCCTGGGATTTGATCGGCTCCAGCAGCTTGGGTCCTAACTCGGGATCCGCCGCGATAACATTGTAGACTTTTTTCTTGATAATTTTGCGAATTTTCTCCACGTCGGCGTCGTAGCGTACCCGGAAGTCAAGCTTCATGATGACATAGTCGCGGCTGAGGTTGGTCACCGTCTTCATGTCGCCGAACGGGATGAAATAGACCTGGCCCCGCGGGTTGCGCAGCCGGAGGGAGCGCAGCGAAATGTGCTCCACGGATCCCTTGGTGCCGGAAACCTCCAGATAGTCGCCGACCCGAAAGGCATCGTCCATGAGAAAGAAGACCCCCGAGATAATGTCCTTGACCAGGGTCTGGGCGCCGAAGCCGATCGCGAGACCAAAGACACCGGCACCGGCGATCAGCGGGCCGATGTTCACCCCCAGGGCCGCTAAAACAATCAGGCTGGCCATGACAATGATGACTACCAGTATAAATTTGCGCAGCAGCATCAGCAGGGTGGCGATACGTGAGCCGCCGGCGCCGCCTTCTTCCATTTCTTCATCCTCTTTCCCTTCCGGCATCTCCTCGTGCATCCGGCGCTGGATCGCAGCATTGATCAGGCCCCAGGCCACGTAACAAATCAGCACGACCGCCAGGATTTTTATCAGGGTTTTGACCAGCGCCTCCCCGATCGGCAGTGATATTCCCCAGATGTTCAGAATCCAGAAAAACAACAGCACCGCCAGGGCCAGACGCAAGGCGGTGCGCAGCGGACCTTTCATGCGGTCGAGGTCCAGGCGCCCGCCGCCGGCTTCAGCCTCAGCTTTATCTTCCGGTTCGTAAGATGTCTCCTCAGCAGGCACGGGCTGTTCCTGGGGCTGCTCTGCGATGCCGAAAGCCGTCTCCAGCATCAAACGCAAAATCCAGTCCAGCATAAAGTAAAGCGGCACCATCAACAGTGTCAGGGTCGCCTGGCCCGAGGCAGTTCCCAAAATCCTACTGCCGATGCCGGCAGCCACCAACAGCAAAACAGCAACGATGGCGAAGTGATGCCACTTCTGAGCCAGTCGATAGCGTAGGCTGGATTCTGGCAGACTCTGGCTGAATGCGGCGGCCGCTGCCTTGCGTTTTTGCAGAATCATCCAGATGATCATTCCGGCCGCGATCAAACCGACCAGCGTGCGGGACTTAAGCTGCGTCAGCTCGGTGGCGCCCGCCAGGCCAATCACACCGTTGGTGACATTGCCAAAGCAGATAACAAAGGTCAGCGCCAGGAGCCAGTAGTGGAGATACAATGCGGTTTCATCGCTGAACGGCAGAAACCGCAGTGCTGGGGCACGCGGAGCCAGGAAAAACCGCAATACCAGGTAGCCGGCCTGGAAGAATACCAGACCTGCCACATAGGCGGCCAGAAGGACCCGCTGGCCGGCGGTGCGGTCCAGAAAAAGGAAAAAAATGGCCAGCGCCGCGACAATAAAAATGATGATGGCCCCAAAATCCAGCAAAGCCCGCGAGGCCAGGGTGCCGATTTTGGCCATCCATCCGGAAGGCGCGCTTGACGTGATGCGCCGCCGCGCCGCTGCGGTGTAAAGCACGAACAACCACTCGATCAGCAAGGCGCCGGCCAACACGGCAGCGACACTCAGGATCACACCGGCCACGCTTTTTGTCCCGCGCTCCCCCTTGCCAAGAAACTTGTAAATGGCCCCCACCTCCTGTGGCGAAGCGCTGCCGCCGGAGCGTATATATTCAACGCGGGTCTGCAGCAAAACCGTCAAGTTTTTAATCTTCTCGATGATACCGGCGACGCCCTCCGGTTTTGCCTCGACGGTCGTCTCGTGCCGTGCCTGCAGCTTGAGCTCATTGATCAGCAATCGTCGCACCTGTTCGTCACTGAGACCGGCAACGACTTGATCGACCTGGGTTGCGCTCAGATCGTCAGGGAGCGAAACGTTTTCAGTGGCATTTGCTGCTGTCTTCTTCTGGCCCTTTATGGCTAACATTGGATTTTGTGACCAGGCCGTTGCACTCAGGTATAGAACTATAATTCCGATCCACACGATCACTTTCAAGTTTTTTGCATGCATTCCCTGTCTCCTTTTGTTTTCCACCAGAACCGGATTTCATTCGTCCGGGCTGTCTGTTGCCGCCTGGAAAAGGGCGTTGTAATCAAATCCGTAGGCCAGTCCACAATCCTCCTCGATCCATTTCTTGAAGCGTCTTTCCTCGCTTTGTCTGCGTAAGCAGGCAAACGGCCATACCGCTCATCAAAGGTTATCAGATATCCATGTTAATGGACATCAGGCACGCCGCCTCCAAAATCTACCGGGGCGGCATAGAAGGTTTGCGTCCAGCCCTCCATGGTGAGCGGCTCAAAGCGGCTCTCAACCGGCTCGAAGCGGATTGGCTGGCCGGGATTCACCCCTTTCAGAGGTTCCTGGTCTTTCATGACAAGTGTCCCGTTAACAATCACATCAATTATTCCTGTTGACGGAAGCGTGCCTTTTTCATAGGTCGAATTATCGGTTACGGTTTGAGGATCGAAAATAGTGATATCAGCCACCATGCCTTTCTGCATACGGCCACGTACCTGCATGGCCTCTAAGCCCATATCACCCAGAGGCTTGGCATAATTGTAACTGGTCATGGATACGGCCTGCATCAGCGGAATATTGTTTTCCCTGGCAATGCGAAGCACTCTGGCAAAAGACCCTGAAAAACGCGGATGGGTATTGGGAAGATCTTCGTATGGGGTGTCCCATGTCAAGTTGTCGTCCGGGATTAATGGCATGCCGTCACTACCGATGGCAACGCCAGGCATTTTGATCCAATCAACAATAGCCGATTCAGCGATCTTGTAAACAAGCACGGGACGCGTTGGTTCTTTTTTGAGCATTTCTTCGCGGCTCTTCTGTGTGTACCACTCGCCGGTGGCCACATCCTTAATCGTGTCTTCGTATTTGTTGCCCAGGGCCTTTACCCAAATTTCGGGTTCGAGAAACACGGCATTCAAAGCAGTGGAACCCGCGGCATATGGATAGATTTCACCCCAGACGTTGTAGCCTCTTTCCCGCATCCTCACCAAAAGCTCATGCACCATATTGTATCCCGGATTATTGAAATGGGCGGCTATGGCTGGCGTCCCTAATGCAGCGGCATTCGCCAGCATCTCCTGGATACCATTGATTTCACCGGTATCATCACCAGGCGTATAGCGGAAGTGCATATCAATAAAGCGGCCATAACGCCCGCTCAGCTTTTGCAGTTCGAATATTTCGCGGGCCGATACTCCTTCGCGCATGTAGCCAACAGTAGAGCCGATTCCAAGCCCTCCCTGCCGTAAGCCTTCGTCAATAAGGGCAAGGATCTGGTTGCCCTGTTCCAGGGTGGGCCTGGTCTTCGACCAGCCCTCATGAGTGAGACGGGAACGAATAGCATCAGGAGTGTATAAATATTTCCAATCTTTAAAGCCATCAAGTATCTCAGCCCGGGCAAATTCATGAGCTACAGCAACACCAAAATTAACCGGCGTTTTCCCCTCGCGTCGTTTATACCACTCGTTGAGTTTTGGGCCGTGAGCACCTATCTCCATGTCCATAATCGTCGTACGACCATCGCGCAGCATCAACCGGTATGCATAGGGTTCGATGCAATGCTGGTGTCCGTCGATAAATCCCGGCGCTACCACTAATCCCTTCGCGTCGAGAGTCTCCTTGCCGGTAATCTTTTTCTTGGTGATGACGGCGATACGGCCGTCCTTGACGCCGACATTGGCGACACTGTCATACATGGTTTCCGGGTCCATGACCCGGCCGTTTGTGATGACCAGATCGTAATCG
>JBAVYC010000228.1:0-2020 GCA_049698595.1 Desulfobacterales bacterium
ATTTTTCTTAAGATCAATATCTCGTGGGAGCGGCCCAGCTGGCCTGAAAAGCGGCCAGTTTAATCAGAAAAAAACTTCAATTTTGTAATAATTGATGTAGTTTCATACGAGGTTCCAGGATTTAGGATTTAGCGACTCGCCTTCCTGACACCCGAAACTTTATATGAAACTACACCAAAATGGCACGGTTTCATGATGATTGAACTGGCCGCTCAAGCAGCCGTCCGCAAACTATCCATCACACCCCGGCGGCTCAGCGGCAAGGCTGGCTCCATTCGATTCGACTTGACAAGCCCGGAATATCAATTGTAATAAAAATAGTTCGCTAGCTTCTTGAATCGGTACATAACCGCCAGAGGTTTCTATCAAGTGGAAATCCGATACGTTAAAGTTTAGACCTATAGCGGACGTCAACGATAAGGAGGTTTGGCAAAAATTCGGGAACTTAAACTGGCTCGGGGCGTTAGCCATTGGTAAAGGAGAAAATTATGAAAAAAGACGATCTGACTCTGGTGAAACATATTGGTGCTGCGCGTATGAAATTGCTCAACGATGTTGGGATCACCACCATCAAACAGCTTCATGAAACACCGCTGGAAAAACTGGCCCGGATAGGAACCATCGGCGAGCATTATGCAAAATTAATCAAGGATGACGTCAGTAAATCTTATGGAAAATCACCTGAGAAAGCGGCCCCGCAGCCTGTGGCCGGCAAAAAAAAAGACACCGCGGAGATCAACCTCAATTTACCCAAACAGATCAAAGTTTTAAAAAAGAAATTAAAACAGGCGAATGAAAATTTAAAGCCCTTGGGAAAAAAGAAGTATTTGGAGTTATACATCGATTTTAAAAAAAGATCCAAATCGCTTAAAACCCGCCTCAATGGGTTGGATCAAATACGGGGGGACCTTTCCAAAGAGGTTACGAAAAACATCATCGATAAGGCCGATGCCTTGAATGCAACCTTGAAAAATGCAGTGGGAAAACCGAAGAAGAAAATATATAAAAAAGTATCTCAGGAAATTCAATTGTTTTCAAAATTGCTCAAAAAGGCTGGTTCCTGAAAGGTGACAATATATTTGATTCGAAGTTTAGGGATTTTAATTTGGTAAATGAAAAAAATACTTATTCTGGGCGATATTCACGCCAATTATCCGGCCTTGAAAGCGATCCAAACGTATATCAGGCCGGACCGATTTGATCGGATTGTGAACACGGGAGATTTCACCGTTTATAGTACATTTCCCAATGAAACGATCCAATGGTTTCGCAAGAGAAAAAAAACCATCTGCATATTAGGCAATACGGATCGGCGGGTTTTAAGGATCCTAAACGGCAAGCAAACAAAAAAACCAAGAAAAAAAGAAAAGCGGGTCATGTACTTTTGGACATCTGAAAACTTGCTTCCTGAAAATGTAAAGTACCTGAAATCTTTACCCGAACAAACAGATTTCACTATAGGCCCCATTCGTATCGGTGTATTTCATGGAACCTGCGATGATGCGGATGAAGAGCTGTTTCCGGATGCCCCTGAAGCTCGTTTCCGTAAATTGGCAAAAGGCTCACCCTGTCAAATTCATATCATGGGCCATTCCCATGTGCCGTATTATAAAGTCGCAGGTGGGGTTCATTTCATCAATCCGGGCAGTGCGGGACGCATGTTTGACGGAGATCCGCGGGCGTCTTTTGCAATTCTGAAGATTTCATCAGAGAAAATAGGCGTAGAGCATTTTCGCATCCCGTATCCTGTCAAAGAGGTTGTCAACAGCCTGAAAAAAAACCGCCTGCCGAATATTTATACGAAAATGTTCCAAATTGGAAAAAAATTAAATTAAAGTGGAGTATCTATGAAATTGGTGGATCGAAATAAAAATAGTAATGGAGAGTTAGAAAATAAGGTGACCGGCTCAACGGCTCAAATCAGAGAGGTTGTGCAGAAAGTGGAGTTGAAAACCCAAGATGCAACTCTCGGCAAACAGGTTCGCAAGGTGTTAAGAATCCTCAAAAAAAAGGATAAAGA
>JBAVYC010000229.1:0-15792 GCA_049698595.1 Desulfobacterales bacterium
ATTTAAAATATGCCCGATCCACCGGCCATACCTGGCAAACCGAAATGGTCGCCCAATCCGGTGATATCGGCAAGTTCAACAATCTTTGGTTTGACGGTAATGACCGCGCCCACATCGGTACCTATTCAGCATCACAAAATGAAATTGTCCTATTTCAGGAGTGAGGAGCAAAATGGGTTAAATTTCAAGGGTCCCGATATGGGAATTTTAATTGGCCTAAACGCAAACCGTTCTCCGGCCGACACGGCCGCAAAAAGGAGGTGAACGATGAAAAAAAAGCTGAGAATGACCCTGGTTTTTCTGGTGGTTTTCCTGATCCCTTTTGCGGGGTTTGCGGATTTTGACCCCAATCAGTGGTTTGACGAGTGCGGTGAAAATCAGTGCGGTGCCCCGCCCACGGGCGGTGCCGGGGGCGGTGGCTCCGGCGGCATTCTGATCGTCGTCTTCTGGGATTTAGGACCGCTGGTATCGTTGCAGGAAGACATTGATATCGACGGCACCGTCGATACCCGTGACAATTGCCCCTTTACTCCCAATGATCAGAGCGAGAACTCCGACGGAGATGATTTCGGCGATGCCTGCGACAATTGTCTTGCCATTGCCAATGACACGCAAAAGGATATCGACGGTGATGGTCTCGGGGATGAGTGTGATGCGGATATGGATGGGGATGGGCTTGACAATAGCGGCGACAATTGTATCGAGATCGCCAATCCGGACCAAAAAGATTATGACAGCGACGGGGTGGGCAATTTATGCGACGCCGATGATGATAACGACGGCGTTCCGGATACTGTCGATAACTGCAGCAAACTCTATAATCCCGGCCAGGAAAACAGTGATTTTTACATGCTCGGTGATACGGCCGGTGATGCCTGTGATGAAGACTGGGACAATGACGGGTATCTGGAGGCGGCTGTCGGGGATATGGATCTCTGTCCGAATTGTCATACCTACGAAAACAATGATCTTGACGGCGACGGTGTCGGCGATGCCTGCGACAACTGTCCCCAGGTGTCGAATCCGGCCCAGTCCGATGCCGATCAAGATGGAACAGGAGACGCATGTGATGTGTAATCATTTTAAAATTATCGGACTTTGTCTTTGGGTACTGATCTCGATCAGCGGATGCGACGAGGCCTCCCTGGAAAGAGTTTCAGCCAGTGAACAGATGACCCTCAGCGGGACATTCCTGACCGAAAGTCCCGATGAAATCAGCTTTCCGGTCAAGGTACTCTTTGCCGTCGATTGTTCGTTAAGCATGGGCGATGAAATCCAGGGGCAGTTGGTCGGCTCGGATCCTCATTTCCTGAGAATCGAGGCCGTACGTAATTTTATCGATACCTATAACACTAATGAAAACGTTTCATTTGAAATCATGCTCTGGAACAACGATGTCTTCAGGCGGACCCGCAATGCCGAGGGTAATCCCGGCTTTACCAAAGATCCCGCAGAGCTCAACTATGTGCTGGATTCAGCCTACAATGATACCATGACCGACTACCTTGGAACCCTGGATGCGATTTACGGCGATGTGCAGCGCGATATTCTGAATATCGACAATGAAGAGAATCTGATCCGCTCCAAATATATCGTGGTGTTTTTGAGTGACGGCATGTCCAATGTTCAGGGCGGCCGCCAGTCGGATTCGGAGATCTGGAATCGGGTCGAGGAAACTTACGATATGGCGACCGAAGCCGGGGTCGGTTCCTTTAATTTCCATACCTTTCTGCTGCTGGGAATGTTTCCGCCGGGCTCCGAAGGTGATCAGGCCCGTCAGATTGCCGAAAACACGCTTCAGGGAATGGCGAGTCGGGGACAGGGGCAGTTCCGGCTTTTTGAAACGGCCGAAGCCATCGATTTTATCAACATCGTGGATATGCGCCTGACCGTAGAATACTCTATCAAGTATATGCTGGCCTACAACTACAATTGTCGTGCGGGGATTGATATACTGTACGTGGACAGCGACGGCGACGGCCTGATAGACGATGAGGAAAGTGCCAACAGCACCGACCCGGTGACCCTGGACAGCGACGGTGACGGATTGAGCGATTATTTTGAAATCAAGGTCAGCTCGCCTGGTCATGAGTTGAATCCACTGGCACCGGACAGTCCCTGCGATTTGCAGCCGGACGGCATCTGGCCGGACACGGATCAAGACGGTCTGACCGACTGCGAAGAATATGTCAAGGGCACCAACCGCTTCCTGCCCGACACCGACCGGGATGGAATACCCGATGGTATCGAGTTCGTCATGGGAACCAACCCCCTGGAAATCCAGATGACGACTGACAGCGACTTTGACGGCACCCAGGACTGGCAAGAAGTACAGCAACACTCCAATGTGACCTCCAATGATCCCAAGATCAGAAAGCGACACAGCTATCAGTATGATATCCGGGATATGGGTCTGGTGGCATTGGATGACGGTGAATCCGGTATCTCCTACGTGCGACAATTCGACTTCACGATATCCAATATCAATCTGATGGATACGCTGGGATACAGCATTGACGGCGAAGTTCAAAGGCCTCCAGGTGAAAATATCATTCGATTGTATATCGCTCAGGTTCCGGAAGACAATCCGGACACTTTGCCCTTGTTTCGGATGGCTGAGGTTGTGGTGAATTTCGATGAGGACCGCCGCCACGTGACACTGACTCCCGCTGATTTCCAACTCATTCAATAAAAGCAGAGGAGGAGGCTATGAAAAGATTAGGTTTGCTAATCGTTTTGGTAACTTTTTTCGGGGGCTGTTGGGGCTCCGGGTCCGACTCCGACGATGCGGATACGATGACCGAGCTTTCTTTGAACCGCAGTGTTCAGGGCAATATCGCTGCGGTCGGCGAAGTGGACTGGTATCACTTTCGCGTTGTTGAGGCCAACAATATTTTGAAGGTCACCTGTTCCGGCAATCATATGCGGCCTGAGGTCGATGTCCTGGTCACCGTCTATGAAGAAGACGCAAACGGCAACAAGGTCCGGTTGTATGCCGAACATGCCATGGAGGACAGCGAGCTTCCGACCGATATTAAGATTTATGTCTACATCGATCGGCCCAAAGATATCTACATTGCCGTGCGTGATTTGGTCGATGACGAAGCTTCTGCGCAGCCTTACTATTTGACGATTGATTATCAGCAGCCGGCTGAAGGCAACGAGAGCTTTGCCCAGGCCACACCCCTGGTGGTTGACGATGCCGATACCTGTCAAACCGACAATATAAGTGCGATTGGTGATCTGGACTGTTTTCGGTTCGACACACCCGGCAACGGCATTTATGCGGTTAAAGTCGATTTTACACCCTTTGCCGGGGGCACCGATGTTGATCTGGGCATCGAGTTGTACGATGCCGAGGGTGAACTTCTGGATACCCTCACAAGCGGGCAGGGTAATTTTTTTCAAATGCTTCCGCGCCTCGATGAAGGCCGCCATTATATCGTGATTAAAGACCAGGGGCAGAACGACTTTGACAGCGCTTCGCACTATGAAGTCTGCGTGGAATCGGTTGCAGTGGATGAGATTTATGCCAACGACACGGCGACCGCGGCCACGGCCATGACATACGACAGCGGCAGCCGGACTTTCTCCGCCGACGGAGCCATCGCCTATGCCGGTGATGAAGACTGGTATGCCCTGCCGGTCAGCAATCTCGGCACCCTAGGGTTGAAAGTTCTCAATGTCCAATTTGATGATGCCGTCGATGACAGCCTTGTTTTTAATTATCAGCTGGGCTTGCAGGATGATGGGGACAACTCCCTGCTCAGCCACACGTTTGTCAGCGGATCAACAGCCTATTCGGCCCAGATTTTGTCCGGCGGTGGTGATCATTTGCTGGTGGTTAAAGCCGCGGAGGGACAGAAGAACACCGTGCAGGCACCCTATACGGTATCGGTGGAAGTACTAGATATTGATGATCCGCCGGAGATCCAGGGAGACGGCAACAACACCCTTGGAACAGCCGATGTGCTGACATCCGGTGTGGCTGCTGACGGAAAGATTGCCTTCCGCGGCGATGAGGACTGGTACCGCATCGACGTCGATACCAGCACCCCGAAAATCCTGGAAATCTTTCTGGATACTTCCGCTGCGGGGCGGGTGGAGCATTATCTAAGCCTGATGCGGGATGGTGTCATCAAGAAAACCCATGATGCCGATGGTTCGGACGGTCCCACCGAATTGAAGACCAGCGTATGGGTACCCCAGAGCACCGCGGCACCCCATACCGCAACCTATCTGATTAAAATCAGTGATTATCAAAACGACGAAGGCGACGATATGTCTTACTCCCTTGTGGCAAATGTTTTAGGTATTCCGGCTACCATACCGGATGGACCGGCCACTAGTCCGACCTATTTTGATGAGATCTCCGAAGGCAACGGGTCGAATTATGTCGAGGTGGAATTGGAAACGACCTCTCTGGTGCAGGCATCCTTTAAGGCCGATACCACGCTGCTGGATTTTCGGAACGGCGGTGCAGGGATTACCCAGACGGCAAATCCCGACGGCACCACCACCATATCGTTTCCCTGGATTGCCGGTTACATCGACTACCAGGGGGATCAGGACTGGTTTCAGATTGCCATGCAGACGCTGGATCCCAATAATCCCGATGACCAATGGTACTATGACATCGAGGTACGACTGGTATCCGGTGCGGTCACGGATGTCGAATATGTGTGGAAATATTTCCGTGACAGCAATGACAATAAATTCTTGGTGGACCGTCCGACGGAAAATGACGGCTACATCGGATGTGTCGGCGATCAGGATCCCACTGACAACAGCATCATCGATATCGACACCCAAACCCTGGCCGACGATTTGTGGGTGGGTGACGGATGGAGCGGGATGTATTACTTTGCGGTCAGCGATTTTAACTATGTCCGTTTGCCGGGCACCTTTGAGCCCAACCCGCGGCCCGATGATGATTGGGGATACAACCCGGCCTACTATTTTAAGGTCACGCTTGTCTACCATCCGGGTCTAGAGCGTCCGGAATAACCTTCGACAGCGGACCCCCCAGTGGTTACTATCGTAAAAGAATCTGAATTGACCGCAAGGGCGGACATGAAAAGCAAAGCAGCTCCTCCGTATCCCGGCCCTGATTGTCAGGCCGGATTGGCGGAGAAGCTGCTTTTTCTCTTCGCAGGCGTTCACGGGTTCAGGGTTACCATTTTTTCGTCAACCTTAACCTTTGAACCCGTGATCGGTTACTTTTCTTCAAAAAAAATCCAATCTCACTTGCAATTGCAGGATACACGCATTTCCAAATTTGTTTCCCATGGATTAGCTGATCAGTTCTTTTTAAACTTCCGCCTGACACCAACAATGCCGACCAATCCAAAACTTAGAAGGAGCAGGCGGGTAGAACCGTAATGGTCTTTTGCAGTCCATGCATGATACGCATCTTTAATCCAGGAAACTACTTTATTATAAATATTATCACCCGGCTTCGGGATGATTGCCGATTCATCGTCCCCGCCGCTATCGATATTAGATGTGTCAGCCCCGGTGTACATGGAGTAAAAACCTGAACTGGCGGGTTTGGTCCACTTGGGGCTAAAATAATCAAGCTGTATCGCCCTGCCATGGTCATAGGTCAGTAAGGCCGGCTCCGGCTGCGTGCTAATTTCACAGTCATCGAAAAAATAGCTTTTTTCGGTGACTGAACGGTTGCCGAGGGTGATTGGTGGTGTATTTCGGCAGTCATTATTAAACTGTGCCGGCTGATCCCAACCGTACAGTCTGTGTCTGTTATCGCATAAAATGTCATCGGCAATGGTACTCAGCGCTGTTTGTCCTGTTGCACTGATAAATAAGATGTAAATGAAAATTAAACCTGACCTCATATCAACCCCTTTTTGTGTAATTTCTTACACCAACCCCCTGACACCGACTAAACCTGAGCCTGAAAAATTATCGTACCAGATTCGGGAATAGGGACATGCTCGTGTCCTGTATTCCAGGTGTCTAGACAAAAGAAAAATAACTTCACATTTTATAGGCCTCAACGCCTAAAAGCGCGACCATATTATTTTTTTGACCCCCAAGTTTTGTGACCTGTCGATGAAAGTAAACCCTGAATCCCACAAAGAGTCAAACCTTTTTCATCCAAAACCCAAAAAAAATGATGGATGTATTCTATTGTGTATTAAAATTATTGGATTTGCCTCTTCATGAAATCCGTGTTTGCTTTTAGAAAATTAGGGTTCGGGTGGGAGTGGAATCCTTAATATTCACCCATCTAGTTAAGATGCTCTGTTGGGTTTCCGTGATTCCGCTTAATGATGGGGTAATTAACTAACGTTGCATAAATTCGTTGCTTTGTTCTCTGGGGGGTCAAAGACACAATCACTCCGAGTAGTCGGATTTGGTCTGGATACGCGCCTTCAAGCCCTTGATCAGGGCTGTGCAGACCTGATTGGCATCGGCCACCACGGCGACGTCTGCCATTTTCATCATGGTGGCATTGGGGTTTTTGTTCACTGCGATGATAAAGTCGGCATCGGTTGTAGCGGCAGTGTGCTGGATGGCGCCGCTGATGCCAAAGGAAAAAAGAATTCGGGGTTTGATATGTTTACCGGCCTGGCCGACCAGGGCGCCGTCATCGGCCCATCCGGCATATACGATGGGGCGGGTGGCGCCGACCTCACCCGAGAGTAGCTGGGCAAGCTCGAAGAGTTTCTTGAATTTCAGTTTGCTGCCCATACCCCGTCCGCCGCAGACGACGATCTTAGCCTCTTCGAGTCTCTGGTCACGATCGGTTCGGCGTTCATAGGCCACAAGTCGCAAGCGATCCGCGGGTATTTTTCGGGGCAAGGGGATGGGTACGACTTCTCCACGACGGGTATTATCATGGGGAAATTCCTGAAAAGTTCCAGGACGTACGGTGGCCATTTGAGGCCGGTGGTCGGGTGTGATGATTTCGGCGACTAGGTTGCCGCCGAATGAAGGTGCGATTTGCAACAAATACCCTTCATCCGTAATTTCGAGACCGATACAATCGGCTGTCAGGCCGGTGCCGAGGCGTTTGGCGACCCTAGGCGCGAACTCCCGGCCGAATGATGTGGCGCCGATCAAGATTATTTCCGGCTGATGATCCCCGGCGATTTTTGCCATTAATGCGGTAAACTTTTCAACACTGTATTGATTCAGCGAAGGATGCTCGACGAGCAGTACTTTTTGAGCGCCGTGGGCAATGTATTCGGCCACATATTCGTCGGTTTCGTGGCCGAACACCACGACACAAACTTCGGCATCCATGCCGGTCGCCAGGTCATTGGCTTTTGCCAGCAGTTGAAGGGTCACCCGGTTTTGAAAATAGTTACGATAATCGGCGAAAACCCATATGGATTGTTTCGATTGGCTCATATCTTTTTCAGGTCTTTTCCCATGGCACCGCTGATTTTTTCTCCATACTTTTTGAAAATTTCATCGGCCACCTTTTTAGCAGCACCTTTCAAAACGACATTCTTTTTTTCTGCTGTCGGAGAATAGACATTTATGATTTTTGTGGGTGAACCTTTTTGTCCGACGGCCTGGGCGTCCAAACCAAGGTCTCTTGCACTGAGGATTTTGATTTGCGGTCGTTCATACGCACCGATCAGCCCCTCCAGCGATGGATAGCGCGGCGCATAATCTCGATCCATGATGGTCACCAGCCCGGGCAGTTTCATTTCCATAATTTCGAGGAAGTTGTCGGATATGCGCTGCATGCGAACCAGGCGGCCTTTGATTTCCAATTGTTCCACATAGGCGGCCGCGGGGATGTCAAGTTCTTCGGCCAGCTGGGGACCGACCTGGGCGGTCTCACTGTCACTTGTGAAACAGCCGCAGAGGATGAGATCAAAATCCGGGCATTGCTTTTCGATGGTTCGTGCAAGGGTATAGGAGGTGGCATAGGTGTCTCCACCCGCCATGGCTTGATCGCAAAGAAGGATGCCGTGATCCGCCCCCACGGCCATGGCCTCGTAAAGCACTTCTTCCGCCATGGGCGGGCCCATCGTGAGGGCGGTAATTTTTCCGCCCTTCCGGCTTTTTATCTGCAGCGCGGCTTCGAGAGCATGGGCGCAGGCCGGGTTCATCATGCCTTCAGCCAGTTCGCGTTTCAATGTCCCCGTTTTCGGATTCCACGGCAGCTCGGATACCATCGGGACCTGTTTGATACATACAACAAGGTTTAGCATGATTTTGCTGATCCCTATTAAACAACTATTTTATTGGATTGTTCTGGTCTCAAAAGTTGCAATGACATCATCGACAGACTCGCAAAAGGCTTGTTGTCAGTTGCGTGTTGTGGGTTGTTAGAAGAAAAGATACATTTCGTATTTAATTTTGACCCACTCCATCCTTAAAAAGCATGATAATTTCTCTTAATCTACAACAAACAACTGACCACGGACAACTTACGGCTTTTTATGTCTAACTTGTCATATTAGCAGCCGACAGATTCAATCATTTTAGCTGCAAGTAAAGCATATTAGTTGGGCCTAAAGCCTAATTTTATGTCAATTTAGAAAGCACCGACCGGGCGATCACCATGCGTTGCACCTCGCTGGTGCCTTCGTATATCTCGGTCACTTTGGCGTCTCTAAAGTAACGCTCCACATCGTATTCCTTGCTGTAACCGTAACCACCGTGAATTTGTAAAGCCAGATTTGTCACATGCGTGGCGGTTGTGCTGCAGTACAGCTTGGCCATAGCGGCCTCGGCCCCGAAGGGTTGACCGGCATCTTTAAACGCGCAGGCCCGATACAGCAGGAGTCGTGCGGCGTCAATTTCGGTGGCCATGTCGGCGATATAATTCTGGATGGTTTGAAATGAAGAAATGGGCTTTCTGAACTGCTGGCGCTCTTTAGAATATTTTACCGCCGCGTCGAAAGCGGCCTGGGCAACACCGAGGGCCTGGGCGCCAATGCCGATGCGGCCCGTATCCAGCGTGTTGAGCCCGATCTTCAGACCGTCTCCCGGACGCCCGAGCAGGTGACTTTGCGGCAGGCGGACATCTTCGAAGAACAGGGAAGATACCGGGTTGGCGCGCATGCCGCACATATCTTCGAGTTCGCCCACGAAAAAACCTGGTGTGTCTTTTTCAACCATGAAAACACCGGCGCCGCTGCGTCGGTCGCCCAAATCCATGGCCGCGAAGGTGAGTGCCAGACCGCAGACGCCGCCGTTGGTCACAAACACCTTGGTTCCATTAACGATATAGTCACCATCGTCAAAAACAGCGGTTGTTTCAACCGCACCGGCATCGGAACCGGCATTCGCTTCCGTCAGGCAAAAGGCACCGATATGCTCTCCACTGGCCAGCAGCGGCAGAAAACGCTTTTTCTGTTCTGCGGTGCCAAACTGTGCAATCGGGTAGGCGCCGACGCTGTTGTGCACTGTTATGCAAAGGCCGATGGCGGCGCATACCCGGGAAAGTTCTTCGATGGTAATGGCATAACTGATGGTGTCCAGTTCCGCGCCGCCGTATTTTTGCGGAACCTGGAGCCCGAAATAATTCAGCGGACGCATTTTCTCGATCACTTCCCATGGGAAACGGGATTCGCGATCGATTTCGTGGCTGATGGGTCCCAGTTCAGTTTCGGCAAACTTGCGAACAGCCTTTCGCACGGCTTTGTGTTTCATACATGGATTAAAGTCCAAACTGTTTCGTTCTCCTGTTCGGTATGATCACAGCATTCTATGTTAGGGTAAACCCGAACGATCAACCTCCAAATAGCCAAGGCTGTGCCAATTGTCAATGTCGAATTATTCTAAGTTTGAAAATCGGATCATGCGGTTCGTTCTTCTTTTCAGTTTAGGATTCAGGAATAGCCAGCAACTCGATCAACTGCTTTCTGGAAAAAGTCTTCAACAGTCCCGGATCATCTTCCTTAACCACGCCGTTCATCAGGTTTTTTTTCTTTTCAATGATGGCGGAAATTTTTTCTTCCAAGGTACCTTCCGTGACGAGCTTGAAGACCTGAACGCCGCGTTTCTGTCCGATGCGGTGAACGCGATCGGTGGCCTGGTCTTCTCTGGCCGCATTCCACCAGCGATCATAATGGATGACAACCGAAGCGGCCACCAGATCGATACCGATGCCCCCGGCTTTAAGACTGCCGACGAATACCCGGCAGGCAGGGTCATTGTTGAACCGATCGATGATTTTACCGCGGTTGCGGCTGGCGCCGGTCAAGGTCGCAAAGTCCACCTCTTTTTGGGCCAGATGTTTTTCCATGATGCGGATCATGTTGAGATACTGGCTGTAGATCACTACTTTCTGCCCACTGTCAAGGGATTCGGCCAGAAGTTCCTTGAAAAGCTCCCACTTTCCGGATTGAAACTGATCGTAATTATTGTGGCCGGTTTCTACCGTGGCCGGGTGGTTGCAAATCTGCTTGAGCAGGGTGAGCAGGGCGAATATGTGAATATAGGGTACGGACTCTTGGCGTTTTCTTAATAGCTGAACCAATTCATGGCCCCGGTTGGCAACAGCATCCCGGTAGAGCTTCACCTGGTCCTCGCTCAGGCGACAGGTGCGGATATCTTCGATTTTGGGCGGCAGTTCGCTGAGCACCGTTGCTTTAAGACGGCGCAGGGTAAACGGAGAGATTAAACGGCTCAACTCCCGGCGGCGGGGACTTTTCAGGTTTTGTTCAATGGGATTGACGTAACGGGAGTTAAACCGTTCATCGCGGCCCAGATAGCCGGGAATCACCAGATCCATCAATGTCTTGAGTTCGGCCAGGGTGTTTTCGATGGGAGTTCCCGTCAGACCCAGTTTCATGCGGGTTCGGATCCGGATGGCCGCGACATAGGATTGAGTGAGACGGTTTTTTATGTGCTGGATCTCATCGAAGACGACCAGGCCGAAGGCCCGTTTTTGCAATGCCCGGATATCCCGGCGCAGAATTCCGTAGGAAGTCAGCAGCACATCAGCGCTGTCAAGAGCACTGTCGATGTCCCGCAGCGCTCCGTGGTAGATGACCGCTTTCAGACCGGGCGCATGGTCTCTGAGTTTTTCGTTCCAGTGGCTCAAGACAGTGGTGGGACACACCACCAGAAACGGTTTTTTTATCCGGCGGTGCTTGCGCAGATACAGCATAAAGGCCATGACTTCGTGGGTTTTACCGAGGCCCATGTCATCACAGAGCAGCCCTCCGAAACCGTTTTCATACAAAAAGGAGATCCATTCGGCGCCGAGCTGCTGATAGGCACGCAACTTCGAGACCATGCCTTTGATTTCAGGAAAAGAGGCGCAAGGCTTGAAATTTAGCAGCCGTTCCAGGCGGTTGACCAGCGATTTCTGGCCATCGACAATCAATTCCTGGGACGCGGCTGCCTGAAGGCGCAGTAATTCCAGGCGCGATATCCTTATCCGGTCTTTTTTGGCCTCAGGCCCGGCGACCCCCCCGGATTCAAGCAGGACATCCAGCCCTTCGAATTCAGGCGATTGTGCGTCCATCCAGCCGTCCGGGGTTTCAATATAGCGCCGTCCTTCGGCTCTGGCCTGCAGGATTTTGGACAGCGAAAGGCTTGAATTACCGAAACCATAGGCCACCGACAGCCAGCACCAGTCCCGCTCCAGGGTCCGCGGAGTGATGTTGATACGCTCCGGGCGCCTGAATATATTGAGCGCCTTGACCGAGTCATCCGGCAGAAAAGGTCCCTTGTTGAAATCTGCACCGAAGGCGTCCAGAAAAGCCGGGATATCTTCTTTTTTGATAACGATTTTACCCGATTCCATGGCACCGAAACCGGCCGGGATTCTGCGGGGTTTTCGGTGTTCGGCGATAATGTCCGGATCGGCAAGGTAAAGGAGATCGCCGTAGCGAAACTTCTGCAGCGACGCTTCATCCCACAAACGGATTTCACCGTTTTGCAATGTCAGCTGAATGTAGGGCGTAATTTCGAGGGCCAGTTTGCGGCTAGGGGTTCGCGATATTTTGAAAACAGTGATGAGAGGGACCGGATGTATTTCCAATCCCCGATACTGGGATCCGAAATTTTTCAGGCACTCCAGCAGTGCTTTAACCTTTGGACGCGGCACTGCCAGTTGAAAAACCGGCTCACCTTTATTATTTTGCGTCCTCAGCAAAAACGTGCCCCGACCGGCATCTATTTCGGATTCTATAGTGAAGTCATGGGTACCGAGCTCCCGGTAAGCATGGTAAGCCAGCCGGTACCAGAATTTTTCCTGCAGGGCCTGTCTGCGGGTCTTATAACCCCTTTCGGACATTTTGCGTTCATTTTCCGTCAGGGTCCAGAGCATCAGTTCTGCCAGAATCCCGGACCGGGAGGGAATGTTGCCATCTTTTGGGGCAGCGATACAGCGATCTTTAAATCGCGATCGATCCGAGCCGGCTGAAATATAGGTGAGCAACTCTGTATCCAGCGAGCCATAAACCTTTAAGACTTGTTGGCCATTTTCGGAAGTCGACTGCGATCTGACCGTTTGGGGCGTGTCGCCGGAGCCGTCCGCGATGGCCGACGCTATCCGGTGCCAAACGCTTTCCCTAAAATCCTGATCCAGAGTGGTATTCCCGAGCGTTGATTGTTTGAATCGGTATACCGCTTCCAGATTTTTTATGTGGTCACATGTTGTTTGGCGGGATTTGGCACAATTACAATTTAAAAAATCCAACGCCGGGCTTTCATCATCAACGAGGACGGCAATTCCGGGATCTTTGTCCTCAGCATCCGGCATCAGTGCCAGGGCCTGACGGTGAAATTCGAGGCGATTCAGGTCCCTTTCTGATATTGCCCGCACAGCGGTTTTTATCTTTGCCGGTGTGGCTTTTCGACCGGCATTTTTTTTTCGCAAATTTCTTGGCATGATGCTGATGAGGAGGTATTGGGTATTTGGTATCAGGTACCTGGGAATTTTTTCCGGTTTTTATATTTCACGAATATAAATAAAATTTACGTCGATTTCCGATAAACAGCAATACCCAATACCCAGTACCCTATACCCGGTACCACCTAATTGAGTATCGCTCAACTTAGTTATTAATCTTGTATGTGTCCCGACCTCCTGGTTTTCAGGTTTCGCAAAACACTTAAAGTATCTCTTTAAGAACCGACACCACCGTATCGATCTCTTCCCTGGAGATCACGAGCGGTGGCAGCAGCCGGATGACTGTGGCGCCGGCCAAAAGTGCGATCACCCCTTTTTCCATGAGCATTTGCACATACGGTCCGGCCTTTTCCTTGAGCTCGATGCCGACCATCAGGCCGAGGCCCCGGATGTCACGGATTTTTTTGCTTTCAATGCCTCTGAGTTGCTCGATGAGGTAATTCCCCAGGGTTTCCGCATTTTTGATCAGGCCTTCTTTTTCGATCACTTCCAGTGAGGCCAGGGCTGCGGCGCAGGCGGTGGGATTGCCGCCGAAGGTGGATGTGTGGCTTTTGACCGGCACGTTGATGCGGTCGGAGCAAATCACCGACCCCATCGGAAGGCCTCCGGCCAGAGATTTAGCCAGGCAGAGGATATCGGGGGTCACATACTGCTCACAGGCGAACATGGCACCCGTCCGGCCGAAACCGGTTTGAACCTCGTCGATGATCAGCATAACCCCCTTTGAATTGCAAAGTTCCCGGACTTGCCGAAAATAGTCTTTATCACCGACTCTGACGCCGCCTTCGCCTTGGATAATCTCAAGCAGGACAGCGGCTGTGTTTTCGCTGAGAGTCGTTTCAAGCTTTGCGAAATTGTTGAAAGGCACATGCTTCAGCCCCGGCATCATGGGGGCAAAAGGCTTCTGGTATTCGGGGCCCCAAGTGGCGGCCAGGGCACCCATGGTCTTGCCGTGAAAACCCCTCATGGCCGCAATGACCTCCGGCCGGCCCGTTGTGGACCGGGCGAATTTGAGCGCGCCTTCAATGGCCTCCGCCCCGGAATTGCAGAAGAAAACCCGGTTCAGGTTTCCGGGGGCCAGTTTGGCCAGTTTTTCCGCCAACCGGGCACGCACCGGGTTGTAGAACATGCTGTAGCAATTTCCCAGTGCCAGATATTGTTCATATATGGCATCGGCCACGGCCTGATGGCCGTGGCCGATGTTTGAAACACCGACATTGGAAGCGCAATCGATATATTCCCGGCCTTCCTCGTCATACAGCCGAGCCCCTTTGCCGCTGACGAGAACAATATCGCGACGGGGGTATACTGCAAGTTCGTATGTCTGTTCCATCGTTTTTGTGTTCATGCGATCACCGTTCCTTTCCCGGCCAACGCGTCGGTTATCGGATGTTGGGTGCGACCGTCGCAGATGATGATCCGGGAGGCGCCCTGTTCGAAGAGCTTTTTGAGCGCCAGCATCTTGCGTTTCATCCGGCCGTCCACCTGCTGCTCCCGGGCTGCCAATTCCGAAGCGGGTATGCTTTCAATTAAAGAGGACGCATCCTCTTTGTTTTCAAGAAATCCCGCTGCTTCAATTAGATTGATAACCGTGTCGGCTTTGAGGGCCTTTTGCAATACCCGGACGACATCATCGTTTTCAGTATTGATGGCCGTATTGTGTTCATCAATGATCGGGACCGTCAACACCGGAACATAGCCATTATCCAGCAGCAGGTACAACAAAGGCGCATTCACCGATTGGGGCTTGCCTGAGAAATCCCTCACAATCTTGAGTTTTTTGCCCTGATAAACCCGAATTCCGCTGTTGCGCTTGCCCTGGACCATTTTCCCGTCCAGTCCGCTGAATCCGACCGCATTGATGCCATGCTGCTGACACAGCTCGACGATCCGTTTATTGCGTAATCCGGCGTAGGCCATCATCATGACGTCAAGAAGTTTCTCGTCGGAATAGACACTGGAATATCCTTTGACCGAGGTGAGCACCTGTTTGGGCTGCCCCAGGTCTTCGGCCAGTTTATCGCGCAGTGCATTGGCACCGTGAACGATGACGTACGGTTCATCGATTCCGGCCAGATCGGCAATAATTCCTTTTATGTTTATTTCTTTTCCCCCGCCGATTTTAACGATAATCATTTACCAAACCCTCACTGAATCATTGGCGATCGTCCGCCAGTTTTCTTCACCCAGATAGGGTGCCGAGCAGATAATCAGTTCGCGGCCTTCCCTGTATCTCATAGTGAAATATGCTTTGTCCGCGGTGAAATAACTTGAGACAAAAATACCGCTTTCATTTACCATAATGATATTCATCCCCCTGATGGAGCGGGTTCTTTTTTTGATGATATCAACTGCTTTTTTCAAGGCAACGTTGGTGTCGCCTTTGTCAAAACGCCGGATGTAGTTGAAGATTTTTTCCGCCCCGATCCGCCCCTCTTCCCGTATTTTTACCCCCCGCAGTTCACCGTTGAAGATAAAGACGGTGCGGCCGTCGAAAAAAGGCATGTTGTTTTCGACGACAATGTCCCGATCTTCGAAGGCACTGCGCGCATGCACCACCAGGAGTGAGGTGTTGCCGAACCGGCTGAAATCATCTTTCCAGACAGGACGGATGTTTTTGTAAAATTTCCAACCTGCCGCCGCATCCCGGTAGGCACATCCCCACCCGTGCCCCTGATATTCCTTGCTGTTTTTAGCAATAGCGGCGAATTTTCTCAGATGGGTTTCAATCGAAAATTCAGTTTTTGACCTTATGGTTAGTAGGCGGCACATAAAAAATGATTGAAGATTGAAGAATGAAGATTGAATATTTATGGATAAAATCGATTATAATTTTAGAATAATGGACTCATGTGCGATGAGACACTGTTTCCAACCGCCAATTAAGTGAAATTCGGCAAATGCAGGAAATCAGTAATTATGACCTTTAAGAATACAAT
>JBAVYC010000230.1:0-1633 GCA_049698595.1 Desulfobacterales bacterium
ACCCGTGCAAAGACCCCCTCGCGCGGCATGATGCAGTCTCCGGCCTTGTAATAAATGGCGCATTTATTGTGGCACTCTTTACCGATCTGGGTGATTTCGACTAAAACGGACGCTCCCAGTCGAACCCTGGTTCCCAAAGGCAGCGTTTTCCAGTCAATTCCGGTAGAGGCAATATTTTCGGCGAAATCACCAAAGGTTACATCAAGCCCCTGTGCTTTTGCACCATTGATACTTTCCGACGATAAAAAGCTCACCTGGCGATGCCATTTTCCGGCGTGGGCGTCGCCTTCAAGACCGTGGTCCTTGGATATAAAGGCTTCATTTACCGGCGTTTTGCGGGTACCTTTTTTCTTGCTGATCGCAATTGATACAATCTTCATCTTATTTTCTCTATGTTTTATGTTGTCGATCACTGAAAAATCATCATATGCCAATAACGAAAAGAAAATAACCATTAACCCCATCTAACTACCGGCCGTTGCCGATTAGAAAAATTCCATAGGTCGCCCGCAAATTGGGCATGAAAGCAATTATTTTCCCGAATCTGTTTTCCGAATGGGTATTGATAGCAACGCCTTTTAGAATATTAAAGCCGACATCATGGATAAACTTTCTAAAGTCCTTGATGGTAATGACGCGAATGTTCGGCGTGTTGTACCATTCATAGGGCAATTGTCTGGTGACGGGCGCATAACCGGTTAACAACAGCTGTAGCCGGCAGCCCCAGTGGCTGAAATTGGGAAAGCTGACAATTCCTTTCCTGCCGATACGCAGCATGGATCGAATCAAGGTGTCGGGTTCGTAGACCTGCTGCAGAGTTTGACTCATAATGACATAGTCGAAGGTGTTATCAGGATAGTCGAGAACTTCTTCATTGATGTCGCCCTGGAGAACCGACAAGCCTTTTTCAATACATTGAGCAGCCTTGGATTCATTGTGTTCGATTCCGTTGCCGGTCACCCCTTTATGGTGTATCAAGAATTTCAGCAAATCACCTTCACCACAGCCCAGATCGATCACCCGGGACCCCGGTTCAATCCACGAGGCGATGATCTGCAGATCAAAGCGCATTTTATTGTTTTCGGGTTTCGTTGTAGACACGCTCTAAAAAACCTCTGATCAAAGCGAATAAACGCTCATTGGATAATAAAAAGGCGTCATGGCCCCACTCGGCTTCGATTTCGCAAAAGCTCACATCCAGTCCGTTTTTCTTCATGGCCTTGACCATCGCCCGGGATTGATAGGTTGGATACAACCAGTCGGATGTAAAGGAGACAACCAAAAATTTAGCGTCGGTCTTTGAAAACGCTTTCACTTCGGAACCATCACCATGTTGTAGCTCCAGATCATAATAATCCGCTGCTTTGGTGAGATATAAAAAAGAGTTGGCGTCAAAGCGCTCCACAAATTTTTTGCCCTGGTAACGCAAATAACTTTCCACCTGAAAGTCGGCATCAAAGTTAAAAGAAAAATCGCTTTTATCCTGCAGCCGGCGGCCAAATTTATGACGCATGGATTCATCGGACAGGTAGGTAATGTGACCGATCATGCGGGCCACCGCCAGCCCTAGGTCCGGTTTCGGCCCGAAGTAATATTCTCCATTGTTCCACTTGGGATCGGCCATAATCGCCTG
>JBAVYC010000231.1:0-14341 GCA_049698595.1 Desulfobacterales bacterium
GGCGACAATGTCGCGATCGAAGCGCAGCTGATAACGCCGATAGCCATGGAGAAAGAGGTTCGATTTGCGGTACGCGAAGGCGGTCGCACGGTGGGTGCCGGAGTCGTCAGTGATATTATCGAATAAATGCTTAAGGAGTTCTTCAGGTGAGAATTATTGTTACCCTTGCATGCACTGAATGCAAACGCAGAAATTATACGACGACCAAAAATAAGCGGACAACACCGGATAAGCTGGAGTTTAGCAAGTATTGCAGATTCTGTCGCAGACATACACCGCACAAGGAAACCAAATAGAGATGATGGCACGGGGGTAAGCTGCTTTCGATTAGATTGCGGTGCTGATCACCGTCAAACTCGTGTGATCTAACGGATCATTAATAATTTCCAAATGCGCAACGGAATATGCAGGCCAGTAGCTCTAACGGTAGAGCATCGGACTCCAAATCCGGGTGTTGGGGGTTCGAATCCCTCCTGGCCTGCCACATTTATTTTGGGTGAAACTCAGCGGCTGAAGATTCAGGAATAAAAGGATTTCTTTGTTTTTTAACAATCTTCGAGTTTTCACCTTATTAGGAGCACAATGGGACGGATACAGAAAAAAAAAACATCAGGGCCTAAAAAGAAAAAACAGGGTGTTGAAAAAAAGTCTAGCGCCGGGCGGCAGGAAGCCACTGGTACCGGAGTGAAAAAAGCTGCTGCGGACGAAACTTCTGCCCGGGGCATAAAGAAAAAGCCGGCGCTGCCTGCAAAAAAGCAAACGGCGGCTGCAAGTCCGGCGGCCATAAAACACAAAGATAATATTATCGGCAAAGCCGCCCAGTTCCTAAGGGAAGTTAAGGTTGAGTTAAAAAAAGTCACATGGCCGTCACGCAAACAAACAATCGGCTCTACCGTGGTTGTCATTGCCTTGGTGATGATCATATCAATATTTCTTGGCGCAGTTGATTTGGGTCTATCCAGTTTGATCCGAATTGTACTTCAATAGCATGAGGAGAGAAAGCAGTGGCGTTTAAATGGTACATCGTCCATGTGTATTCGGGCTTCGAAAATAAAGTGAAAGTCGCCCTGGAGGAGCGAATCGCCTCTTCCCCTCATCATGAAAAATTCGGTGAAGTACTTGTGCCCACAGAAGAGATTGTCGAACTGGTCAAAGGAAAACGCAAGACATCATCCCGAAAATTTTATCCGGGTTACATTTTAGTTCAAATGGAGCTTGATGATGGAACCTGGCATGTAGTTAACGATACGGCCAAGGTGACGGGATTCTTGGGCGGGCGCAACAAACCGGCGCCTATTTCCGATGAAGAAGCGGATCGGATTCTAAACCGGATGGAGGCCGGCAAATTGAAACCCCAGCCGAAATATTTTTTTGAATTCGGCGATGAAATTCGGGTTATCGATGGGCCTTTTACAAATTTCAACGGGACGGTGGAAGAAGTCAATCATGAAAAGGGTAAAATCAAGGTGCTCGTGAGCATCTTCGGCCGATCGACGCCGGTGGAATTAGATTTTGTCCAAGTTCAGAAACTATAGGTTAGGAGATTAAAGGTCAAAATGGCAAAAAAGGTAATGGCACTAATCAAACTGCAGGTTGTCGCCGGAAAGGCCAACCCTTCTCCCCCGATCGGTCCCGCGTTGGGGCAACACGGGGTTAACATTATGGACTTTTGCAAAGCGTTTAATTCCAGGACGGCCCAAGAGGAGGGGATGATCATTCCCGTGGTGATTACGGTCTACCAGGATCGATCATTTACATTTATCACCAAAACGCCTCCTGCTGCCGTATTGCTTAAAAAGGCGGCTAAGATCGCCAAAGGTGCAGGTGATCCCAAGCGGGATCGTGTCGGCAAAGTGAACAGACAGCAACTCGAAGAGATCGCCAAACTGAAAATGGTTGATCTCAATGCGAATGATCTGGATGCGGCCTGTAAAATCATTGCCGGAACGGCTAGAAGTATGGGAATTGAAGTTGGGTAAACACATTGCCGGTAACCCGAAATACGTTTTAAGGAGATGAAGATAAAAATGCCGAATCGGGGTAAGAAATATATCGAATCGCGAAAATCAATAAATGCCGGGGAATATGACGGTTTTGAAGCGGTTGTAAAGATGACTTTGGAGTCATCCTATGCCAAATTTGATGAGACCATTGATCTGGCCGTCCGTCTGGGTGTCGATCCCAGGCATGCCGACCAGATGGTGCGGGGGAGTGTGATTCTGCCCAATGGAACCGGCAAGGAGGTCAAAGTTCTCGTTTTCGCGAAGGGCGAAAAAGAAAAAGAAGCACTGGATGCCGGTGCCGAATTTGTGGGAAATGACGACCTGGTGGAGAAGATCAAGGACGGTTGGTTTGGTTTTGACAAAACCGTGGCTACCCCCGACATGATGGGCACGGTCGGAAAAATCGGAAGACTGCTCGGGCCTAGAGGGCTTATGCCCAATGCCAAGACCGGCACCGTAACGTTTGATGTTGCCAGGGTGGTGAATGAGTTAAAGGCTGGCAAGATCGATTTCAGAGTCGAAAAAGCAGGCATTGTTCATGTCCCCATGGGGAAGGTTTCTTTCGGGGTCGAAAAAATCATCCAGAACATTGTTGCTTTTTTAGAAATCGTCTTGCGGCTCAAACCGGCTTCCAGCAAGGGAACTTACCTGAGAAATATTGCAATATCTACGACCATGGGTCCCGGAATCAAAGTAGATACTGCCCTTATCAAGGATTTGATCAAATAACCCATTTACCTTGACATATTCCGGCGTTCGATTCCGCCTGCCATAAAAATCACAGGAGACGAATCAATCCACTCAACACAGCCTTTAGGGCTTGCTATGTGTGTAGATTCCAAACCAATATCATTCTGTCAAAGACCGTAGGTTCACCTTTCAAAGGGCTGACAACGACTGTGAGTAATCGGCATTGCCGGCCTACCGAGACAGATATGTGATTGTCCGTTGATGGACCGCATCGATAGGGTCACAATCGCAAATCAGTTTTAATCGATGATTCTTTCCGGTTTTTGTTCAGATCAGGAAAGGAGGTGACGTTAACAAGTGAGATTAGAAAAAAAGCAAAAAATTACCGAAGATCTGCATGAACGATTTTCAAAATCGGCAATCGTTGTCGTAGCCGATTACAAGGGGCTGGATGTTTCCGCGATGAATGCGTTGCGACGCAAACTCAGAGAAGAAGATATTGAATTTCAAGTAGCCAAAAATACACTTCTTATACGGGCGGCAAAGGATACCGAGGTCGCTTTGATCGAGGATTATTTCAAGGGCCCAAGTGCCGTGGCCTTAAGCTACACAGATCCGGTCGCTCCGGCTAAGATTTTAGCTCAGTTTGCAAAAGACAACCAAAAGCTTGAAATCAAGGGCGGCGTTCTTAAAAACAAGGTATTGGACGTTGATGCAATTAAGGCCCTGGCAAAGCTGCCTTCCAGGGAAGTTCTGCTGGGACAGCTTCTTGCAGTGCTAAATGAGGTTCCGACAGCATTTGTCAGAACCCTTGCTGAAATCCCCAGAAGCCTGTTGAATGTGCTGGCAGCGATCAGGGATCAAAAGGAAGCGGGTTGATGATTGAATGTTTCAAGGAATTCTCTCACTTATAAAATCTTACGAAGTTGACGGAACAGTCCGCTGCCGGCGGACCATAAATCTTCAATCTTCCTTATTAAATGCCGGCCGGTCCGGATCAATATCAAACAATTATCAACGGATATATTAGAACGTTATATTGGAGGAAAAAATGGCGAAAGCAGATGTTACCAAAGAGGATGTTATCGAATTTATTGCAAACATGTCGGTTCTGGATTTATCCGAACTGATTAAAGAAATGGAAGAGAAGTTCGGTGTTTCCGCGGCTGCACCGGTAGCCATGATGGCAGCCGGCCCGGGAGACGGGGGCGCCGGGGCTGCAGCGGAAGAAGAACAAACGGAGTTTGATGTTATCCTGACAGCATTCGGCGACAAGAAAATCCAGGTCATCAAGGAGGTCAGAGCCATCACCGGACTCGGCCTCAAGGATGCCAAAGCACTTGTTGATGAAGTGCCCAAGCCAGTCAAAGAAGGCATCGCCAAGGATGAGGCTGAAAAGATCAAGGCCCAACTTGAAGAAGCGGGTGCACAGGTTGAAGTAAAATAATGGTTTGTCGGTTGTCAGTGGTCTGTTGCCCGTTGCCTTAAGATTTCTGCCGAGATTAACCCGGCTTCTTGCAAGGGTATCCGACCACCGACGGCCGAAATAGTCCTTATGTCACAGGAAAAGGTTTCAGAGTTTAACAGAACCCAGGGATGCCCTGTTATTTTCAGATATGGGTCTTCTTTGCGGCAACATCAGATCCCTTTCAAGCGAAACAATTAACTACACACCAGAAAATTTTGGAGATGCCATGTCTGACAGGCCTTTGGCAAACAAGCGCATACGGAAAAATTTTGGTAAAATAAAAAAAATTGTCGATATCCCCGATCTCATCGGGATGCAGCGGGAGTCATTTCAACGGTTTTTGCAAAAGGGCATAGCCCCTGAAAAGCGGAAAGACATCGGTTTACAGGCTGTTTTCAAATCGGTTTTTCCAATTAAGGACTTTACCGGGAGTGCATCCCTTGAGTTTGTCGCTTACCGGTTCGGCGATGTTAAACACGGTATTGAAGAATGCATCCACAGAGGGATGACCTATGAAATACCCGTTCGCATCACGGCCAGATTGGTGGTTTATGATATCGATACCGAAACCGGTGTATCTAATATCCGGGACATAAAAGAGCAGGAAATTTACTTCGGTACGATACCCCTGATGACAGAAAAAGGTACTTTCATTATCAACGGGACTGAACGGGTTGTCGTCAGTCAGTTGCATCGGTCATCCGGCGTATTTTTCGACCACGACAAAGGCAAGAGCCACTCCAGTGGTAAAATTATTTACAGCTCGCGTATAATACCGGTGCGCGGTTCCTGGATCGATATGGAGATCGATCCCAAGGATATTGTTTACATCCGCATCGACCGGCGACGAAAATTTCCAGCCACAATCCTCTTCAAAGCCTTCGGATACACCATCGAGGATCTGCTGGCCTATTACTACAAAACAGAAAAAATTATTGTTAAGGGTAAAAAATATTTTAAGCAGTTCAATGAAAACTTTTTAAGAGGCCAGCGGGCCAGCAAGGATGTCAAAGATCCTGAAACAGGTGATGTCCTGGTTAAAACAGGCCGTATTTTTTCCCAGCGTGCCATTAAACGTCTGCACGCGACGAATGTAGAATTAATTCCCATCCATGTGAGTGAGGTTATCGATCGGGCGTTCGCATCCACGATTGTGCATCCCCAAAACGAGAAGATCATTGCTAAAGCAGTTGATTCAGTTGATGAGGAAATACTGGCTGAGTTGATTGAAGCCGAGGTCAATGAATTCGAACTGCTTTTTATTGACGGGTATACCGCCGGCGAATCCATTCGCAAAACACTGTTAATGGATAAGGTAGAAACCAAGGAAGAAGCCTTAATCGAAATTTATCGCAGGCTCAGACCGGGTAACCCGGCCACCCCGGAAGTGGCTCAGGATTTCGTCGATAATCTGTTTTTCAAGTCAACTTATTATGATCTTTCTGGCGTCGGACGCTTGAAAATTAACCAGCGTCTGGGCATCAGCAGCGAAATAAACTTAAACATTCTCCGCAAAGAGGATATATTGCTGACCTGCAAGGCCCTCATCGAACTCAGAGACACCCAGGGCGTTGTTGACGATATCGACCATCTTGGGAATCGAAGGGTGCGTGCGGTGGGCGAGTTGCTTGAAAACCAGTATCGCATCGGACTGGTTCGCATGGAACGTGCCATCAAAGAACGCATGAGCCTCCAGGAAGTGGACGCCCTTATGCCCCATGATCTGGTGAATCCGAAACCGGTATCAGCGGTCGTCAAAGAATTCTTCGGGACCAGTCAATTATCTCAATTTATGGACCAGACGAATCCCCTTTCGGAGACGACGCACAAACGGCGCCTGAGTGCCTTAGGTCCGGGCGGACTTACCCGTGAACGCGCCGGTTTTGAGGTTCGGGATGTACATCCGTCGCACTATGGACGGATTTGTCCCATTGAAACCCCGGAAGGGCCCAATATCGGTCTGATTGTATCGCTGAGCACCTATGCCCGGGTGAACGACTATGGTTTTATTGAAACCCCTTACAGCGTTGTCAAAAATGGCAAGGTTTCCCGCGAGGTCAGGTTTCTGGACGCTTTTGAAGAAAAGGAACTGCCCATAGCCCAGGCCAACGCGCCCCTCGATGATGAGGGGGAATACGTTAACCCGTTGGTCACATCAAGGGTCGCCGGGGAATTTATGATGGTTGATCGCGAGGATATTGAATTAATGGATATCTCTCCCAATCAGCTTGTCAGTGTGTCTGCATCGCTGATACCGTTTCTGGAGAACGATGACGCCAACCGTGCTTTGATGGGCTCCAATATGCAGCGTCAGGCGGTTCCGTTGTTGATGAATCAGGCTCCACTGGTAGGTACCGGCATAGAGGAAGTCGTGGCCAGAGACTCCGGTGTGACCATCGTTGCGCAGCGTGATGCGGTGGTGGTGGATGTTGACGCCAGCCGCATCGTACTCAAACACGATCCTTCCGATGACCCCAATGAGAAAGATGTTACCATCTACAATCTCTCTAAATTTATCCGATCCAATCAAAATACCTGCTTTAATCACCGTCCAATTGTGAAAAAAGGCCAGAGTGTATATGCCCGCCAGATAATCGCTGATGGACCCGCCACTGACCAAGGTGAACTGGCGCTCGGCAAAAATGTGACTGTGGCTTTTATGCCGTGGGGCGGATACAATTTTGAGGATTCGATTCTGGTCAGCGAAAGACTGGTCAGAGATGGCGTTTATACCTCGGTGCATATCGAAGAATTTGAAGTCGTCGCGCGGGATACGAAACTTGGCAAAGAAGAAATTACCAGAGATATCCCCAATGTCGGAGAAGAAGCATTAAAAAACCTGGATGATAGCGGGATCATACGGCTGGGTGCTGAAGTCTATCCGGGAGATGTCCTGGTGGGCAAAATTACACCCAAGGGGGAAACCCAGCTTTCCCCTGAGGAAAAACTACTGCGCGCCATTTTCGGTGAAAAAGCGGGAGATGTCAAAGATACTTCCCTGCGGGTACCGCCCGGTGTGCAGGGAACCGTGATCGATGCCAAGGTGTTTTCGAGAAGGGGCATTGATAAAGACGATCGTACGCGTTTTATCGAAGATGAAGAGATTGCCACTCTGGAAAAAGATCGGGATGATGAACTCGCAGTGGTCGCTGATGTCGTCAGATCCCAGCTCGAGAAGCTGCTGGTTGGGCAAAAGGTGTATGCGCCTTTGAAAAAGGATAAGAAAGTCATCATTGCGAATGGGGCCAAAATCGATGTCAAAACACTGGCAAATATACCGATTGTGCAGCTTGAAGGCATCGTGTTAAAGGATCCCGGGCTGACCCAGGAAGTACACGAAATCCTCGATCGCTATCGAGATCAATGCGAGCTTTGCCGACTGGCCTTTGAACAGCAGGTCAGCCGCTACGAAAAAGGGGACGACCTGCCGCCCGGAGTAATTAAAATGGTCAAAATATATGTGACCATGAAGCGCAAATTGTCTGTCGGCGATAAAATGGCCGGCCGCCATGGTAACAAGGGCGTCGTTTCGAGAATCCTGCCGGTTGAAGACTTACCCTATTTCGAGGACGGCAGCACCGTCGATATGGTTTTGAATCCCTTGGGGGTACCTTCCCGGATGAATGTGGGTCAGATTTTAGAAATACATTTGGGACGAGCGGCCAAGGTGCTTGGTGACCAGCTCAACCAGCTGCTGGAAGATCAAAAAACAAAAGATCTGCGGGAGAAAATGAAGACGATTTTCTCTACGCCGGCCCTCAAAAAGGCAATTAGCCAGATGGACGATCAGGAATTAGCCGACTATGCATCGTATTATAAGCAAGGTGTTTTTATGGCCACGCCTGTTTTTGACGGTGCCAAGGAGGAGGAAATCAAAGATCTCCTGATAGAGGCGGGCCTTAGCAGTTCCGGACAGGCGACGCTGTATGACGGCCGCTCCGGCGAACCTTTTGATTCGAAGATTACAGTGGGTGCGATGTATGTCATGAAACTGCATCATCTTGTTGACGATAAAATTCACGCCCGTTCCATTGGTCCTTATTCGCTGGTTACCCAGCAACCCCTCGGCGGTAAAGCCCAGTTCGGCGGACAGCGGCTCGGGGAAATGGAGGTCTGGGCCATGGAAGCCTATGGTGCCGCCTATGCCCTGCAGGAATTTTTAACCGTCAAATCCGATGATATGGCCGGCCGAACCCGTATGTACGAAAAAATTGTAAAAGGACAAAACGTGCTGGAACCCGGCATACCGGAGTCATTCAGGGTTATGACCAAAGAACTGCAGTCGTTGGGTCTTGACATTGCACTGTTGGAGGAGAATGATTAGTCCAGCAAAGGGTTCGCGCTTGTGGGCCCTTATCGGGGTTTTTCTGACAACATGTTTTAAAAAAATAGAGGTTTCAGGTGTCAGGATCGGATAGTACAAGAACTGACACCTGACACCTGAACACTGACACCAAAAAGATGGAATCAGATCACCAGCAGTTTTGATTTGCACCCCATTAACGACTTTTTACCACCTAACTACTAATTAAACACATAGGAAATACACCATGGATACTCTTTATGATTTCTTTGCAAAACCCACGAATCCTAAACGATATTCAGCCATACGGATTGCGCTGGCGTCGCCGGAGCAGATTCGAAAATGGTCTCATGGTGAGATTAAAAAACCGGAAACCATAAATTATCGAACCTTTAAACCGGAACGTGACGGACTTTTCTGTGCAAAGATTTTTGGTCCCACCAAAGATTATGAGTGCAACTGTGGTAAATATAAACGCATGAAACACCGAGGTGTTATCTGCGAGAAATGCGGTGTCGAAGTCATTCAATCCAAGGTGCGTAGAGAACGCATGGCCCATATCGAACTGGCAACCCCGGTGTCGCACATATGGTTTTTAAAAAGTTTACCCAGCAAGATCGGCAATTTGTTGGACCTGACGCTCAAAAACATGGAAAAAGTGCTTTACTTCGACAGCTATATCGTGCTGGATCCCAAAGACACTCCGTTGAGTTGGGGGCAGCTGCTGTCTGATGAAAAATATCTGGAAGCCCAGGAAACCTATGGGGATAAATTCGTAGCCGGAATCGGTGCCGAAGCCGTCAAGGAACTGCTGGCAAGTTTGAACCTGGACGAATTGTACGAAGAGCTCCGAACCGGCATCCGTGAGACCGGATCCGTAGCCAAACGACAAAAGCTGGCCAAACGGCTTAAGATTGTCGACGCCTTCAGACGTTCCGGCGTCGACCCGACCTGGATGATCATGGATGTAATTCCGGTTCTACCGCCGGATTTGCGGCCACTGGTGCCGCTTGAAGGCGGGCGGTTTGCCACTTCCGATCTCAATGACCTTTATCGCCGGGTGATTAACCGAAACAACCGCTTGAAACGTTTGATCGAACTGAAAGCGCCCGATATTATCGTTCGCAATGAAAAACGGATGCTGCAGGAATCCGTTGATGTCCTGTTTGACAACGGCCGTCACGGCCGTGTGATTACCGGCTCGAACAAGCGACCGTTGAAATCTCTCAGCGACACGCTCAAAGGCAAGCAGGGGAGGTTCCGCCAGAATCTGCTGGGCAAACGGGTCGATTATTCCGGTCGTACCGTAATCACCGTCGGACCAGATCTGCGGCTGCACCAGTGTGGGTTGCCGAAAAAGATGGCCCTGGAGCTTTTTAAACCGTTTGTATACTATCGTCTTGAACAAAAAGGGTTGGTCTCAACCGTCAAAAGCGCTAAAAAAATGGTCGAGCGGGAAATCCCTGAAGTATGGGATACGCTTGACGAAGTGGTCAGAGAATACCCGGTTATGTTAAACCGTGCCCCAACGCTGCACCGCTTGGGTATTCAGGCCTTTGAGCCGATTCTCATCGAGGGCAAAGCACTGCAGCTGCATCCCCTGGTTTGCACGGCATTCAATGCGGATTTCGACGGCGATCAAATGGCGGTACATATTCCGCTTTCGGTCGAGGCTCAAATAGAAGCCCGGGTTCTGATGTTGTCCAGTAACAATATTCTCTCTCCGGCCAATGGCAGTCCTATCATCGTGCCGAGCCAGGATATCGTATTGGGGATCTATTATCTCACCCGAACTGCGGCCGACAGTCAAGGTGACCGAAGGATTTTTGCG
The DNA here is from genome assembly GCA_049698595.1 of Desulfobacterales bacterium. GTDB lineage: Bacteria > Desulfobacterota > Desulfobacteria > Desulfobacterales > JAFDCJ01 > JAFDCJ01. The sequence continues at coordinate 10,296 of JBAVYC010000231.1, forward strand.
AATATCGAGGAAGTTCGATCTGCTTATGATGGCAATGCCATCGATCTTCATACCAAAATCACCCTGCGGACGCACGGCAAGCGCTATGAAACCACTGTCGGAAGGGTTTTTCTGTGGGAAATCATACCGAAAGTCGATGTCATGGAGATGCGCCGCATCAAGGTGGCAACTGACGCTGAAGCCCGTCAGGTATTGGAACAGCTTAATGCGGGAGACGCCTTTATTGACCTCGTTCATAAATTTTCCCAGGCAGACGACAAAGACAATGACGGGCATATCGGCAGGCTGACGTTCAACGAATTCAAAGGAATCTTCGGTTGCGCGGATACCGATGTGGAAGCAGTTTATTCCCTGAATCCCGGAGAGCACAGCAAACAAGTTCTCTATGCCGATGACAGCTACCATCTATTCGAGGTGGTGGAGAAAAATCCGGTGATTCCGTTTGATATCGTCAATCATGTCATGGACAAGAAAATGCTGCGTGAACTGGTAGATTACGTTTACCGGAATCTGGGGGCCAAAGCCACCGTCATATTATCCGACAGGTTAAAGGACCTGGGGTATAAATATTCAACCCAGGGCGGGCTTTCCATCTCAATTGATGCGATGATCACCCCGGAGAGCAAACCGGCCATCATAAAAAAGGCCGAAAAGCAGGTTACCGAGATCGGTCGGCAATATACCGAAGGCCTTATCACCCAAGGAGAAAAATACAACAAAGTCGTCGACATTTGGGCCAAAGCTACGGATGATGTCGCCAACGAGATGATGGACGCTATGAAAAAAGCACCTATGATCGGCAAAGACGACCAACCCCTGTTGGATGAAAAAGGAAAACCGGTTATTTCGGAAAGCTTCAACCCCATCTACATGATGGCCGATTCCGGCGCCCGGGGCAGCAAGGATCAGATGCGACAGCTGGCCGGTATGCGTGGCTTGATGGCCAAGCCTTCCGGTGAGATCATCGAAACGCCGATTGTGGCCAATTTCCGTGAAGGGCTTTCGGTACTGCAATATTTTATTTCAACCCACGGTGCGCGCAAAGGCTTGGCCGACACCGCCCTGAAGACCGCCAATTCAGGATATCTTACCCGGCGTCTGGCGGATGTCGCCCAGGATTGTATGGTGCTTGAAGAAGATTGCGGCACCCTGACGGGGGTCGAAGTTGAGCCCCTGATGGAAGGCGGGGAGGTTATCCAGCGGATAGGGGAACGGGTTTTAGGACGTGTGGCGATTGAAGATATCATCGATCCCTTTACCGAAGACATTATCTGCCGCAACGGAGACGAAATCAACGAGGCTGTAGTTGAAAAAATCGAGGAAGCCGGTTTGACGACCCTGAATATCCGATCGGTTTTAACGTGTAGAGCCAAAAACGGCGTATGTGCCAAATGTTATGGCCGGGATCTTTCGCATGGCCGACAGGTGGAAAACGGTCAGGCTGTCGGAATTCTGGCGGCACAGTCCATTGGCGAGCCCGGCACCCAGCTGACCATGAGAACCTTTCACATCGGCGGTACGGCCAGCAGGCGGGTGGAGCAGGCGGATATCCGGTCCAGGGTGGATGGTATTGTTAAATTTGTCGACCTCAGTGTATCGAAGAACTCGGAGGGGCGCTATGTGGTCATGAACCGGCGCGGAGGCAAGTTTACCATCTTGAGTGATGGCGGGCGCGAACTGGAAAGCTTTCCGGTCATCTACGGTGCTCATCTGCAGGTTAAAGAGGGCCAGAAGGTGGAAGCCGGTGAGCTTTTGGCGACCTGGGATCCATTTACGACACCGATTCTTTCGGAAGTGGACGGGAGTGTTAAGTTTGGTGATATTGTGATCGGCAGAACCATGCAGGAGAAAGTGGACCCCGTCACAGGTAAATCCAGTCAGACGATTATCGAATCCAAAGACGCTGATGAGCGCCCTCGAATTTCCATTAAAGATGAAGAGGGCAAGACGGCCAAGCTGCCGGGATCATCCGCTGTTGCGCGGTATATTCTTCCGATCAATGCGATTATGCTGGTGGAAGAGGGGGATCCTGTCAAGGCCGGTGATGTCGTGGCCAAACTGCCCAGAGCAACCACCAAGACCAAGGACATCACCGGTGGTCTACCGAGGGTAGCAGAGCTGTTCGAGGTAAGAAAACCCAAGGAAATCGCGGTACTCAGTCAAATCGACGGCTATGTGTCTATCGCTAAAAGCACCAAGAAAGGCAAACAGAAGGTGACGGTGACACCTGTTGATGTCGGTGAAAAGAAAGAGTATCTGATTGCCCGGGGTAAACATATTAACGTCTATGAAGGCGACTACGTTAGAGCGGGTGAGGCGCTCATCGGCGGTTCGGCGATTCCCCAGGACATCCTCAGCATCAAGGGCGAAGTCGCCCTGGCACGTTATCTTGTTGATGAGGTCCAGGAGGTCTACCGGCTGCAGGGTGTGCGTATAAACGACAAGCACATCGAGGTGATCGTTCGTCAAATGATGCGGCGGGTGAAGGTGCTGAATGTGGGCGATACGGATTTTATCCAGGAAGAGCAGGTCGACAAGATCAGATTCGAAGAGGCCAATCGCGTTGTCATTGAAAAAGGCGGCCAGCCGGCGGTGGCAGAATCCCTGATCCTCGGGATTACCAAGGCCTCTTTGAGTACCGATAGCTTTATTTCCGCGGCCTCTTTTCAAGAAACCACTAAAGTTCTCACCGATGCGAGCATTGCAGGATCCGTTGATGACCTCAAAGGATTGAAAGAAAACGTAATTATGGGCAGACTCATTCCAGCTGGAACGGGCCTGCCATTGTACAACGAAGCGGGGATTGAGGTAGCTTAATTTTTTCAATAAAAAATCATTAATAATTGGAATAAAAGTCTTGACTTTAGTGCTCTTCATGTATACATATCAACATTTTGCTACAACATAAGCTTTGTACCGGATCAACAAGAAAAATGAGGAAAATATGCCCACAATCAACCAGCTAGTAAGAAAAGGCCGAAAGCAGATCAAAAAGAAAACAAACACGCCGGCACTTAAAGGGGCGCCCCAAAAAAGAGGGGTATGCACCAGGGTTTACACATCCACTCCCAAAAAACCGAATTCAGCATTGCGAAAAGTCGCGCGTGTCCGGCTGACCACCGGCGTTGAAGTCACCGCTTACATTCCCGGTATCGGCCACAACCTCCAGGAGCATTCGGTGGTGTTGGTCAGGGGGGGGCGCGTCAAGGATTTGCCGGGTGTAAGGTATCACATCGTCAGGGGAACGCTGGATACTTTGGGGGTCGAAGACCGCAAACAGGGTCGATCCAAATATGGTGCCAAAAGACCCAAGTAGTCATTCTTTTAGTGTGAGCGATTAAGCGTTATTTTCCGATCGAGGAGCCGATATATAAAATGCCAAGAAGAAGAGAAGTACCTGAGCGACCGGTCCTGGGTGATCCAAAATATGACAGTAAACTGGTCACAAAATTTATCAATGCCGTCATGCGTGACGGTAAAAAGAGCACAGCCGAGTCACTTCTCTACGATGCATTTGACATCATGGAGAAAAAAACAAAAGGAGCTCCGCTCAAACTTTTTGAACAGGCAGTGGATAATGTGCGCCCTATAATCGAAGTAAAATCCAGAAGGGTCGGCGGTTCAACCTATCAGGTGCCCACTGAGATACGGCCATCGCGACGGACTGCGCTGGGGATTCGATGGATTATCGGGTATGCCCGTAAACGGCCGGAAAAAGGTATGGCCAATAAACTCGCTGCGGAACTGATGGATGCTGCCAACAACCGGGGCGCTTCTGCCAAGAAAAGAGAAGATACCCACAAAATGGCGGAAGCTAACAAAGCGTTTGCCCATTTTCGCTGGTAAAGTTTGATCACACAAAAAAAATCGATTCATATCATAGGGCATATCTTCAGCTCAGATGCCCGATGCATTCTTTAAAGGGGAGGACGGAAACATGGCAAAGGCAAAGTTTGAACGGACCAAGCCGCATGTCAACGTGGGAACGATCGGACATATTGATCATGGCAAGACGACGTTAACGGCAGCGATCACCAAGCATTTGG
>JBAVYC010000232.1:0-2290 GCA_049698595.1 Desulfobacterales bacterium
TTGTACGAAGGGCAAATCGTGGGGACCGTGCGCTGTGAGGATGCCAGCCGCGAGCAGGTCGGTCTCTGGATGAGCGGGGTGCGGCATTGATCGGTTTCAGGTTGATAAAACGGAAACCGTTGCCGGCCTGGGCTCGCGTCGTTATCCCGATTGCAGCGATTATCGCCACCCTGGTGCTTGCTGCCATCCCGATTTTGATCGCCGGCGGGAATCTTTGGAAGTCATATTTTTACCTTTTTCACGGTGCCCTGGGTACCCGCTACAACCTGTTGGAAACCTTCGTAAAAGCCAGCCCGCTCTTATTGACAGGGCTGGCGGTGGCCTTTGCTTTCAGGGCCAAGTTCTGGAACATCGGTGCCGAAGGCCAGCTGTTGGCCGGTGCGCTGACTGCCACCGCGTTGGGGGTTTCGCTGGGCGGTATTCCCCAAATGATATTGCTGCCCATTATCATTGTGGCCGGATTTCTGGCCGGGGGCATCTGGGCTGCCATTCCGGCACTTCTCAAAACCAAACTCAAAGTCGATGATGTGGTGTCCACCCTGCTGTTGAACTACGTCATGATTCATATCATGGGTGCCCTTCTTTTCGGGCCGCTGCAGCAACCCGATTCCAGCTGGCCCAGGTCCTCGGCCATTGTCGAGGCCGCCTGCTATCCGATTCTATTGGTGCGTTCACGCTTTCACCTGGGGATCCCGCTGGCCTTTCTGGCCGTGCTGATCATCTGGTTCATCAACAAGAAGACCATCTTCGGCTATCAGTCCAGAGCCGTCGGGGTGAATGCCAGAGCGGCCGAGTTCGGCGGGATTAATACAACCAAGGTAATTTTGTGGACGGCCCTGATATCGGGCGGGTTGGCCGGCCTGGCCGGAGTAGGGGAGCTGTGCGCGATTCAGCGTCGTCTGATCATGGATATTTCGCCCGGTTACGGCTATTCCGGAATTGTGATTGCCATGCTAGGCAATCTACACCCGATTGGTGTGCTGTTTTCTTCTCTTTTTTTCAGTATTATTATCGTCGGCGCCCAAACCATGAGCCGCATGACCGGCGTTCCCACCTATATTGCCGAAGTTATTCAGGGTATGGCACTGATGGTAATGCTCATCTTCCTGTTGTTTACGGAATACAAAATAAGACGGGTACGCAAGAAATGAGCGAACTTTTGGATATCGCATTTATTTCGGGACTCATCGGCGCGACGATGCGAATGGCAACCCCGATTATATTTGCTACCCTGGGGGAGATCCTGGCAGAGCGATCCGGTGTACTGAATCTGGGCATCGAGGGCATCATGCTGATGGGTGCCATGACCGGATTTCTGGTCACTTTTTCGACAGGCTCCATCTGGACCGGGGTGCTGGCGGCGGCCCTGATCGGCATGCTGCTGGGACTGCTGATGGCATTTCTGGCCGTCGACCTGGGCCTGAGCCAACACGTGTCGGGACTGGGCATTACCCTGTTTTCGTCCGGGCTGGCCATGTTCATATACCGATTGTATGTCGGATCTCCTACCGTACCGCCCACGATCGAGCCTTTTAAACAGGTTGCACTGCCGGTGCTTTCGAAAATCCCTTTGATCGGCCCGGGGCTATTTACCCAATATTCTCTGACCTACTTCGCCTGGCTGTTAATACCGCTCATGTCGATATTGCTGTATAAAACGAAATTGGGATTGAAAATCCGAACGGTGGGTGAAAATCCGGTGGTGGCCGACACCGTTGGCGTCAATGTGGCCCTGACCCGGACCCTTTGTCTGGTGTTTGGCGGTGCGCTGATGGGTATCGGCGGCGCTTTTCTGACCCTGGCCCATCAGAATATGTTTCTGATCGATGTCATCGGCGGTCGTGGATGGGTTGCCATAGCCATGGTTATTTTCGGCAACTGGGACCCGTTCAAAGGCGCCCTGGGAGCACTTATGTTCGGTTTCCTGGACGGTTTGCAGTTGAGACTCCAAGGATTTGGCATCGCCATTTCCTTTCATCTTTTCCTGATGATTCCCTATCTTTTGACGATTTTAGCCCTGATCAGTGTTTCCCGCAAAGCCGCTGTCCCGGCCGGTCTGCTGAAACCCTACCGGAGGGAGGAGAAGGGAGGGTAGGCTGGCGCCGAAATTGAATAATGAAGATTGAAGATTGAATATTTGAGGTATTCTATCGATTTTATGGAAAGACGATGGAGGATGGATGAAGGACGATGGACGAATGGTGGAATTCCTAGGAATGACGAAAGTCGATTGACGAGTGACGAATACCGAAGGGCGGTTGATCTTGTCCGGTTTTATTGCCCCTATTGG
>JBAVYC010000233.1:0-5219 GCA_049698595.1 Desulfobacterales bacterium
AGAAAGCTCACCGCCGGGGCTTCATTCGCCGGCAAACAACAAAATCTCAGCACCCCAAGATCTGTTTTGCGTCTTTGTGCTGGGAGGGGACGGGACCTTCTTGAGCGCCGTCCGCTGGATAGGAGACCTCAACATTCCGGTGTTGGGTGTCAAGTTCGGGAAAATCGGATTTCTGGCGGAAACGGAGGCAAAGGACCTGATTTCGGCCGCCGAAAATATTCTGAACAATGAGTATACCATCAAACGCCGCATGCGTCTCGAAGTTCAGATCAGGCGGCAAGGCAAAAAAGTTGTCAGTGAAACCGTACTCAATGATATTGTGATAAACAGGGCGGCCCTGGCCAGACTGGCCAGCATCGCAACCTATATCAACGACTCTTATCTGACCACTTTTAAAGCGGATGGGCTCATCATCGCAACTCCCACGGGATCCACCGCCTATTCTCTGGCCGCCGGCGGCCCGGTGGTTCATCCGGAGGTTCCCGGTATCATCATCAGCCCTATCTGCGCATTTACCCTGACCAACCGTCCGCTGATTGTTCCGGACTCCATCGAGATCAAACTCAAACTGGAAAAAGGGGCCTCCGATATCATGCTGACCTTCGATGGACAGGAAGGCCTGGATATCACCGACAAGGATACCATCATCGTTCGCAAAGGATCTCATCCGCTCAACATGATCACCCTTCCCGGTCGGCACTATTTTAATGTGCTGAAAGCGAAGCTGAGGTGGTCGGGGGGAAGGGTGTAGAGCTCATACGCGCTAATTGTTTTGTTATTATTCAGGAATTACATTTATGCCACAAGGCTAATTCAAGGGATGAACGTCGAACATCGAACATTGAACTTCCAACGTCGAATGAAAAACAAGCATCTACTACCGAACAATCAACGCCAATTTCTGTTTCTTCATCTTTTCCCATTCAATATTCGATGTTGGACGTTGGATGTTCGATGTTCATCTTTTCTCACCGCTATCGCGGAGGATTGATGAAAAGGCAGTTGGTCAAGGCGTTTGTCATTACGTTTTTTACCCTGATTTCCGTCTCGGGGAATGGTGCCGACCTCCGTTCGCTGGTCGAATCCAAGAAAAACGGCATAATCGATTGGACCGCCGGTGTCGTAGAGGCAAGGGGTATCGGGATTCCTGCGACCTATGACGCCAAATCCCTGGCTCAGCGTGAGGATCTCCTTTCAGATGCCATCAGCAAAGCAGGGCACAATCTATTAGAAACCGTGGTCAGCCTCCGGATAAATTCCCGCGACCGGGTAATCGATATCGTTGAAAATTTCCCATCCATCATGACACAGTTAAGGGATATGGCCCAAAAAGCCCCCGAACTCGAAAGACTGAGGAAATATCAGTACGACGGCAGCGTGGAAGTTTGGTCACAGATGTCGCTTAGCGGCGGTTTTGCCCAACTCATTCTTCCTCCGGAAATCAGGCAGATTGAACCCATTAAACAGGTTTTAAAACCCAACAGCCCCTCCAGATCGCAAACCCGCTCGCGGTCAAGGGACATCTTCACCGGCATGGTGGTGGATGCCAGGGGCATTCAGGCTGTGCCCGTCCTCGCACCTAGAGTCCTAGATGAAAACCTGGAGGAGGTGTTCGGGCCGGCTTATGTCAGTCGTGAATTCGCCGTTCAGCGTGGCATGGTCAGTTATACAACCGATCTGTGGAGAGCAAAATTTCATCCGCGGGTTTCCGACAATCCATTGATCGTCAAAGCCCTGAAATCCCTATGGCCGGGTCGCTGCGAATTTATCATCAGCAACGCGGATGCCGCCAAGCTGCGCAGTGCCTCGGAGCACCTGCTCTTCATGCGAGAATGCAGAGTGATCATCGTATTGGATGCGATGTAGGGGTAGAAGACGGAAGACAGAGGACGGAGGTCAGAGATCAGAGGACAGAGGTCAGGGGACAGAGAGCGGATGTCAGAAGACAAAGGACAGAATTCGGAAGTCGGAATGAGTTGAATGCAGAATGCAAGCTCCGGATCGTAGGGGCCAAAGGGGACACGGATGAACACGGATTACCAGGATGTTAAAAAAAGGATTGAAAGTGACAGCTTCGGCTAAAATTCTCTTGGTTGACGATGAACACAAGTTTGTTGCAATCCTAACCCAGCGATTGACCCAAAGAAACTATTCCGTAACCTTCGCTCATAGCGGGAAAAATGCTTTAGCGCAACTCGAAGACGCCAAAGATATTGATGTCGTCATCCTGGATGTTAAAATGCCGGGACTAGATGGGATCGAAACCCTGAAGCGAATCAAAGAGAAATGGCCTCTTATTGAGGTGATCATGCTCACGGGACATTCGACCCTCGATTCTGCGATCGATGCCATTAAGATTGATGCCAACGATTATCTGCTGAAACCCATAGAAATAGAACAGCTGGTTTCAAAAATTAAAAAAGCCGTCTGCCGAAAACGCCACCGCGATAAGTTGATCCTTGATGTCTACATGACACCCTATCTCACCCGACGAGAACAAGAAGAGCAGATAGCCAAAATATTGAAGCCCGAGACAAAGCACAGTGGTGTGTAAATCAGGGCAACTTAACCAACGCCACTAACTACCAACCAAGCCCTTAACCCTATACGCCATGCTCTATGCTCTTTGCCCTCTGCCCTTCTCCTTTGTGTTTTTCCGCATTCCCACCGGGGCCGCTTCCGGCTCGGAGAGCATACAGCTCAAAGAGGCCGGAGGCCACATTCCGATATCTGTCCTCTGACATCTGTTCTCTGACATCTGTTCTCTGTCTTCTGTCCTCCGTCCTCTGACCTCTGTCTTCCGTCCTCTGACATCTGTCATCTGTCATCTGAATTCTTAAGTACCCATCTCCCAAGAAGCCAGATACTTTTTCTGTTCGGCCGTCAGCTTGTCGATGGCGATCCCCATGGCAGCCAGCTTCTCTTTGGCAATCATTTTATCGATTTTTTCAGGGACCCCATAAACATCTTTAGCCAGCGGCTTTTTAAGCTTGACCATATATTCGATGCTCAAGGCCTGATTGGCAAAACTCATATCCATAACACTGGAGGGGTGGCCTTCGGCGGCCGCCAGATTGATCAGCCGGCCCTCACCCAGAATATTGATGCGGCGCCCATTCTTGAGCGTAAATTCTTCCACGAAAGGCCGCATGACGCGGGTTGATTTGGCAATCTTTTTTAAACCATCCAGATCCAGTTCAACGTTAAAATGGCCTGAGTTGGCCACAATCGCGCCGTCTTTCATAATCGCGAAATGCTCTTTGCGGATCACATTGATGTCACCGGTCAGGGTGCAAAAGAAATCACCGATCCTGGCGGCATTTCGGATCGGCATGACCGTAAAACCGTCCATGACGGCCTCAAGGGCAGGCAGCGGGTCAACCTCGGTCACAATGACGTTGGCTCCCATGCCCCGGGCCCGCATGGCAACGCCCCGACCGCACCAGCCGTAGCCGCAGACCACAAAATTGGATCCGGCCAGCAATCGATTGGTGGCCCGGATGATGCCGTCGATGGTACTTTGACCGGTCCCATAGCGGTTGTCGAAAAAATGCTTGGTCTGGGCATCATTGACCGCAATGATCGGGTATTCTAAGACACCGTCGGCGGCCATGCTTCGCAGTCGAATGATGCCGGTCGTGGTTTCTTCGGTCCCGCCCTGGACACCCGCTAAAAGTTCCTTACGCTTGGTGTGCAATACCGACACCAGATCGGCGCCATCGTCCATGGTAAACTGGGGTTTGGCATCCAGGACCGCGTTGATGTGGGAATAGTAGGTTTTATGGTTCTCTCCTTTGATGGCGAAAACCGGGATCTTATCGTTTTTGGACAAGGAGGCCGCCACATCATCCTGGGTGCTCAAAGGGTTGGAGGCGCACAAAGACACTTGGGCGCCGCCGGCCTTGAGCGTTTTCATCAAAGATGCCGTTTCGGTGGTGACATGCAGACAAGCGCCGAGGCGAACCCCTTTTAGCGGTTTTTCCTTTGCAAAGCGTTTTTGGATGCGGTTTAAAACCGGCATGTTCTGGTTGGCCCATTCGATTCGAAGCGCACCTTCTTTGGCCAATTTAATGTCTTTAACATCATATTTCATTGTTGAATTAGCTCCTCTTAAGCGTGTAATATTGGTTTTTAATAATGAGAAATTTTTTCTGTTTATGATAAAAAAATCCGGATATCAAAAAACATAATCAGCAACATATCCGCCAGAAACTGAACTTGTTTTGAACATTTGAATTTCGAGATTTGAATTTGTTTCGTATTTCGTGCTTCGTGCTTCGTATTTATTTTTTATCCCGTTTAGATAGGATCCAAATTGCAGGAAGACTGCTGCAGTCACTAAACCTTCTATCCGACATTTTTAGCTTTACAAACCCGCTTTTTCCCTGATGACATCCGCCTTATTGGTTTTTTCCCAGGTAAACTCATCCTCACTTCTGCCGAAGTGACCGTAAGCTGAAGTCAGGCGATAAATGGGGCGCAGAAGGTCGAGATATTCAATGATAGCGGCAGGCCTTAAATCAAATACGTCTTTAACGATTTCTTCAACCCGTTTTTTGGGGACAACGCCGGTGCCCATCAGATCGACCATCACTGAGACAGGCTCGGCCACACCGATGGCATAGGCGATTTGGATTTCACATTTTTTGGAGATTCCGGCGGCCACGATATTTTTGGCGATGTGCCGGCCCATATAGGACGCGCTGCGATCGACTTTGGAAGGATCTTTGCCGGAAAAGCACCCGCCCCCGTGGCTGCCCTGGCCGCCATAGGTATCGACGATGATTTTACGGCCGGTCACTCCGCAGTCCCCCATGGGACCGCCGATGACGAATCTGCCGGTGGGGTTGATAAAATAGCGGGTGTCTCCGTCGGTCATATCCCGCGGAATCACTTTTTTGATAACCTCTTCGATAATGGCCTCTCTCAGATCTTCATAGGTCACATCGTCTTTGTGCTGGGCGGAAACGACCACGGCATCCACCCGTTTGGGAGTTCCGTTCTCATACTCGATGGTGACCTGGGATTTCCCGTCCGGCCGCAAAAAGTCGAGGGAGCCATTTTTTCGGACCGTGGTCAAACGGCGACATAACTTATGGGCAAAGGTAATCGGCATGGGCATGAGCTCAGACGTCTCATTTGAAGCAAATCCAAACATCAAGCCCTGATCGCCGGCCCCTTGATCCTTGAAAAGGCCTTCTCCCAGATTTACCCCCTGG
>JBAVYC010000234.1:0-3053 GCA_049698595.1 Desulfobacterales bacterium
GGCGACAATGTCGCGATCGAAGCGCAGCTGATAACGCCGATAGCCATGGAGAAAGAGGTTCGATTTGCGGTACGCGAAGGCGGTCGCACGGTGGGTGCCGGAGTCGTCAGTGATATTATCGAATAAAAAGAAAGATTGAGATCAATGATAACGAACACCAAGATCAGGATCCGACTCAAGGCATACGATCATAAGTTGCTGGATCAGTCTGCATCGGACATTGTTGATACGGCGGCAAAGACTGGCGCAAAAGTTGTGGGGCCGATACCTTTGCCGACGCGTATCAATAAATATTGTGTTTTGCGTTCTCCCCACATCGATAAGAAGTCTCGTGAGCAATTCGAAATGCGGACACACAAGCGCCTGCTAGATATCCTCGAGCCTACTCAACAAACCGTTGACGCTCTGATGAAGTTGGATCTTTCTCCGGGGGTCGATGTCGAGATAAAGCTATAGCTTGCCATCCTTATTTAGACTGTTGGAGATCGACACCCGTGGCGGGTTGAACATTTCCGACTTTCCAAATTCTTGGTTCCCGTCTCCGTGGAATGAATGGGCTCTGCCAAATCGGGAGAGACGACAAAAATGAAAACAGCTGTGTAAAAGGGATATGTTGGGCTATGAGTAGAGGAATTTTAGGGAAAAAATTGGGGATGACGGGAATGTTCACCCCTGAAGGAAGATTTGTGCCGGTAACCGTAATTGAAGCCGGCCCCTGCGTGGTAACCCAGGTAAAGACTAAGGACACGGACGGGTATGATGCCCTGCAGCTGGGTTTCGGCGACAAAAGAAAAGACAGGGTCAATAAACCCTTGCAAGGTCATTTCCGGAAAAGCAGCGATCAATGTTTTCGATATCTAAAAGAATTCTCTGTTGCAAATCCCGGGGACTACAGCCTTGGCCAGGAACTTACCGTCGAGATGTTCAAAACGGGTGATCGCGTCGATGTCGTCGGCACCTCAAAAGGTCGCGGTTTTTCCGGCGCCATCAAACGTCATGGTTTCCATCGGGGTCCTATTACCCATGGCAGCAGAAATGTCCGACGGCCGGGTTCCATCGGTTGCAGTGCCTGGCCGGCGAAGGTGATCAAAGGGAAAAAAATGCCGGGTCAATACGGCAACGATCGCAAAACCATTCGGAATCTTGAAATCGTGGATATTCGCGCCGACGAAAACGTGCTTTTGGTGAAAGGTGCGGTACCGGGGGCTGAATCCGGCCTGGTAGTCATCAATAAACCGAAGTTTAACCAAGATTAAATATCCTGTAACAAGTATAGACAATATTAAATGAGGAAGCGTATGCCGGTGATCGATGTCCAAAATATAGAAGGCAAACAAATTTCACAGATTGAGCTTGCGAATGATGTTTTCGGCATCCCTGTTAAGCCCAGTGTTCTGCATGAAGTTGTCACCATGCAATTGTCCAACCGACGATCCGGGAATGCCGCCGTTAAACATCGCAGCGACGTCAAAGGCAGCGGGAGAAAACTTTTTCGCCAAAAAGGCACGGGACGGGCACGACGGGGTGATATCAAAGCCCCACTGCTGAGAGGCGGGGGCGTCGTTTTCGGGCCGGATAAGAGAAATTATTCCTATAAAGTTCCCAAGAAGGTCAGGAAATTGGCGCTGAAAATGGCATTGAGCAGCAAATTGAGCGAAAATGAACTGGTGGTGCTGGACCAGTTTGAACTTGGAGAAACCAAAACAAAAAAATTTGTCGATGTGCTTAAAGCGCTGAAACTTAAAAATGCCCTGATTGTGACGGAAGAATCCAATGACCACTTAGAATTGTCATCCAGAAACGTACCCGATGTGAAAGTGCTTAGAAGCGAAGGGCTGAACGTTTATGACATTTTAAAATACCGGATGTTAGTGCTGCTGGAGCCTGCGGTAAAAAACATTGAGGGGAGGCTGCTTGCATGATTGCAAATGAAATAATCAAAAGGCCCCTGATTACTGAAAAGACCAGTATTCAAAAAGAGCTGTACAATCAGCTTACTTTCGAGGTGGACCGCCGGGCGAACCGGATTGAAATTAAACGCGCGATCGAGATTGTTTTCAATGTGAGAGTATCCGATGTAAAAACCATGCAGGTTACGGGTAAAATTAAGCAGAGAGGGCGAATCACAGGCAAACGTCGGGATTGGAAAAAAGCCATTGTGAAGTTGATGCCCGGTGAGCGGATCGATTTTTTTGAAGGCGTTTAGAATTAGGAGCTACAAATGGCGATTAGAAGGGTAAAACCGACATCTCCGGGGAGGCGTTTTCAAGCTTACTCCTCGTTTGAAGAGATAACAAAAACGAAGCCGGAAAAGCAGCTGCTGAAAGTAATTAAAAAATCCGGCGGGCGCAATGCAAAAGGCCGAATCACCGCCAGGCATCGCGGCGGTGGTCACAAACGGCATTACAGGGTCATTGACTTTAAACGCGACAAAATCGGCATTCCGGCTAAGGTTGCTTCAATCGAGTATGATCCGAACCGCTCGGCCAGGATCGCTCTGCTGCACTATGTCGATGGGGAAAAACGTTATATCCTGGCACCGGTGAACCTTAAAGTCGACGATGTCGTGGAATCAGGTCCCGATGCCGACATTAAGCCGGGCAATACATTGCCGCTCAGCAATATCCCCCTGGGAACCCAGATTCATAACATTGAACTGAGATCGGGAAAGGGCGGGCAGATTGTAAGAAGTGCCGGAACCTATGCCCAACTGATGGCAAAGGAAGATCGATATGCCTTGATTAAGCTGCCGTCTGGTGAGGTTCGCATGGTTCTGATAAATTGTAAGGCCACCGTCGGTCAGTTGGGCAATGTGACCCATGAGAATATCGATCTGGGCAAAGCCGGCCGGAAGCGATGGCTGGGAAGGCGACCGAAGGTCAGAGGTGTTGCGATGAATCCGGTAGACCACCCCATGGGTGGTGGCGAAGGCAGATCTTCCGGCGGGCGGCATCCATGCAGTCCGTGGGGGACTCCCAGCAAGGGCTACAAAACGCGTAAAAATAAAAGCAGTGATCGTCTTATCGTTAAAAAACGAAGCAAAAAATAGTTAT
>JBAVYC010000235.1:0-4627 GCA_049698595.1 Desulfobacterales bacterium
ACACATGATTGTGAGTGATCTGTTCGGGTGCACACAAAGCCTCGGCAAAGCCTTTGAGCGCTTCGGCAGACATACCGCCCAGACCCAGATCTTCCAGGGTCACTGGCAAACCGACATCAACCATAAAGTCAAAAACCGCTAATCGTTCATCCGGGTCGATGTCGCCATCCAGGCAAAGCTGGGTGGCCACGCCGAAGGCAACCTTTTCGCCATGGGAGTAGGGTTTGCATTCTTCAAACTCGGTCAGACCATTGCCGACGGCGTGTGCGGATGCGACCCCGGCGCTTTCAAATCCCAGACCTGACAGCAGGGTGTTGGCCTCGATGACCCGATCCACCGCCGGGGTGACAATATGTTCGGCACAATCCCGGACCGCATCGATACCAAAATCCATCAGTGTGTCGTAGCACAAACGAGCCAGGGTCAGCGCTGCCTGGGTCGCCACACCGCCGGCAAGGGCTACCCGACGGCCCTTGTAGGCGGCCTCTGCTTCAAACCAGGTTGCCAACCCGTCGCCGATGCCGGAAATCAGCCAGCGCACCGGTGCATCCACGATGACCTTGGTGTCGACGAGCACCAGGTCGGGATTGCGCGGCCAGATCCCCCAGCCGTCAAAGCTGCCCTCTTCGGTATAATAGACCGTGGCGGCGCTTGTGGGGGCATCGTTGCTGGCGATGGTCGGCGCCGTAACCAGCTTGGCATCGATTTCGATTGCCACGGCTTTGGCCAGGTCGATGGCCTTGCCGCCGCCCAGTCCCACAACCACCTCCGCTTTTTCAGCCTTGGCCTTCTCGACCCCCAGGCCAATCTGTCCGCGATCACATTCACCCGAGAATTTGAAAGGAATCAACACCAGATCATTCTCTTCAAAGCTTTTTTTGACCACAGCGTTGAATTGCTCGCCTACCACCGGTCCCCAGGCCACCAGAACGCGTTTGCCCAGCGGGGCGACGTATTTGCCAATGTCGTTTATCACTCCCACACCTTGAACATAACGTCGCGGCGCAATGAATACTTTGACCATCTTAACACCTCCTTTCGTAAGCGTTTATAAGGTGTTTATTTTTTAGTTAACCCCTGAACCCTGAACGGCCAAAACCTTCAATTTACTCTTTGATGCCCTTGGTGCCGCGCCGTTTCAGGTATTTGTCCCAGTAAAAGTCATCGGCATTATCTTTGGTGACCAGCGCCAGGCCGTTGTCGCAGTAAGGGATCTGCATCGGGTTGTAACCCATGCGTTTGTAGTCGTTCATCGGATCGATCAGGTCTGAATGTTTGGCCAGGTACAAGAACAGCATGCCGAAATACCCCTGCACCCCCTGGTTGGGGTTCAGCGCGCCCCAGATGATCCCTTCTTTGATCAGGTCCAGAACTTTTTGATTAACGTCACAGCATAACACCTTGATTTTTCCGCCCAGTTCTTTGGCCGCCTGGCCTGCGCCCATGGCCGAATTGGCTTCGGGCATGAAAACCGCGCCCAGGTTCGGATGTGCTTGCGTCATGGTGAGAACCGCCTGGTAGGCTTTCTGGGGGTCCTGCAAGGAGGCTGCGCGGGCGACGACTTTGATGCCGGGATGTTTTTCCTTAATTCTGGCGACGAATCCCTGGGTGCGGCGATCATGGTTGTCCTGGCCGGGGTTTTCAAGGACCGCTACTTCGCCCTTGCCGCCCAATTCCTTGGCCAGGGTGTCGGCTGCAAAAATGGCTTCGCGAGCGTTATCTGATGTAATATGCGATATGCGCTTGCTGTTGGGGGAATCCGAAGCAAAGGTCACCACCGGCACACCCATTTCATAGGCGCGATTGATGGGTTCGATAAACGGGTCGGAATTGATCGGGGCAATAAAAATACCGGCCGGTTTGCGGGCCAGAACCTGCTCAAATACCGCCAGATGCCTGTTGACATCATACTCTGGCGTGCCCAGATATTTCGTTTTTACCCCTAACTGCTGTCCGGCCTGCTTGAACATTTCATAAACCGGGAACCAGTATTCCACACCGGAGACAAACGGGACCATGTAGTACACTTCATCTTCACTTCCCTGGAGGAATGATTTATTCTCGGCGGAAAAGGCTGAAAATGCCGTTAAACTAACCACAAGAACGATCAAGATTGCAATACCTGTCTTTTTCATAGCCGGACTCCTTTTATTTGTGTTTGATTAATTAAAGACATACACAGCGTTGTGCATGCCTGACCCTGTTGAGTGGTTTTAGCGTAATCGATAAAATCAGCGAATGCACGATTTGTTATGACGCTGTGAATAACTGAACACCATCACCTCCTCTCTTAGATCTATATTGAAACTCTGGTTGGCAGCGGGCTTTCACCGATCGTGAAAAACGCCGTCTAACCCTCCTGTCTAAACCTGAATTGGATAATTGCAGTACTTTCGAAAAGTGTCCATCATGGCAATGTAATTTTCAGGCTTAACCCCTGAATGGATGCTGTTGCCGGATGAAAAAATATAGCCGCCGCCGGGCCCGCCAATCTGGATGCACTTTTTTGACTCGGCAATGGTTTCCTCTACGCTGCCGAAGGTGAGGGTTTGGGCACAATCGACATTGCCTTTGAGCGCTATGCGTTGGCCGTACTTGTTTTTTATTTCAGCCAAATCCATGCCCGCTGTCGGATCGATAGGATCCAGGCAATCAATACCCGATTCGACAATCATATCGATCAGCGGCATGATTTCCCCATCGGTATGTTTGATGATGTACAGACCGCGATCTTTATACCCACCCATGACTTTGCAAAGCGGCGGGAAAAATATTTTTTTGAAATGTGACGGCGAAACCATTGGGCTGAGCTGATGGGCAAAGTCATCGCCGGTGTAAATAATTTTGACCCCTCTTTTGACGGCTTCATCGGCCATTTTCAGATTGACATCGACACACATTTCAATAATGCCTTCAATTAATTTCGGGTCTTCAATGAGGGTCATCAGAAAGTGTTCAAAACCCATCAATCTGCTCGGGATCGAAAACACATCATTCAGGTGCAGGATGATAGCCTTTTTGCCCTGATGCGCTTTCAGCTCGGATTCCAGTGTTAGATAGCGCTCTGGTGCGTGGGGATCGGGAGGTTCATATTTCTCGAAGTCCCGCATGGTTTTAATCGGTCCGTCAATCGGATAGGTGTGGGACTCCCCGGTATCCTGTTTGACAATTCCCCATTCATCCCTGTAAATATGGGGTTCGAGCTCTTCACTTTTATAATTTAAATCGACGCATATGGCATCATGGTCCGCTTTGTAGACAAATTCCTGATAGCTCAAGCCGGGATAAATGGCCTCAATGACCTTTTTATCCACAAACCACTCAAAGGTCGGTATCCGATCGACTTCTTCATGTCTCAACGTTTTTAGGATTCTCTCCTCGGAAGTCAGTGACATGTTTGCTCTCCTCATGATTTGAAACGGTTAAAGATGTCATGATTCACTTCTTTAAGGCTCGGGTACAATTTTTTGAAAATTGGGTAATAGTCCTCATATTCCTTCTGCCGGAGTGAGTCCGGTTCATAGATTCGGCTTTCTTTGTAGGTCTGCTGAAACGCATCCTGTTCATTTTTGTAGAGACCCAGGCCGATGCCGGCCAGAAGGGCGGCCCCCAAAGTCGTCGCTTCTTCCAGGGCGGGAACCTCAATGACTTTTCCGGTTACGTCGGCTTTGTTTTGCATCCACAACTGGTTGCGGACAGCGCCGCCGACGGCGATGATCTTTTGAATGTTTCCCGGCAAAGCCCGTTCAAAGGAAAATAAAATGTCTTTAAATTGATAATCCAAACCTTCGATGATGGCCCGCAGCATGCAGCCCTTATCCGTTGTGGTGCTCAATCCAATGAAACCGCCCAGGGAACGGCTGTCGATATCCGGTGTGCCGGCACCCGCCAGGTGGGGCAGGAAAAAGACTCCATTGGATCCGCAGGGCGCCTTGGCCGCTTTTTCCATCAGAGACTCCCAATCCTGTTTACCGGTCCTGTTTTCAATCTCTTTTTCTTCGAAGCCGTAATTGTCTCTGAACCATTCCAACATCAGGGCTGAGGGCGAATATCCGGCCAGCAAATAGGCTTCTTTGGCAACGTGGGCCTCGACGTTGATCCCGGCTTCGAAGATTTCTTTTTGGAGGATCAGCCGGGGCAGGGTGCGGACAATAATTTCCCAGGTGCCGGTAACATCCATAATGACATCCGGTACAAAGGCCCCAACTGCCAGGCCCGCGCAAATGTAGTCATGCCCACCCAGAATGACCGGGGTCCCTGGCTTTAACCCGGTTTTTTTTGCGGTGCTAGCGGTCACGCCGCCTAAAACCGTTCCACTCGGCAGTGTTTCCGGGAAAAGCGCTTTGTCCAGTCCGGCATGGTCGAAAAGTTCATCAGACCAATTCAGCGATTTCTGGTCAAACAGAGAGGTGCAGGATGCCATGGTGTAATCAGTGGCCTGGCGGCCGCACAGCATGAAATTTATGAAATCCTCGATGAGCAGCCATTTGTCCGTTTTCTCGAGTATTTCAGGGTGATTTTCTTGCATCCAGACAAGACGATAGAGGGTGTCGATATGGAGCACTTGCTTGCCGGTAATATTAAAGATATTTTCGGCACCGAATTTTTGACTGAAAGCCCGGCTTTG
>JBAVYC010000236.1:0-1906 GCA_049698595.1 Desulfobacterales bacterium
CCACGGCAGCCTTTATAAACTGCGGCCGAGCGCCGACAATGGTTACGATTTTCATGATTTATGAACCAACAAAAACTAATCCGTCAGTACCTTTCTCGTATTTTTTTTCACAAGCTAGACATTCAAAATCATCGGACAAGCGTTCACCGCATTCGCAGGCCCAGCCGATCTGTTTCGCGGGGTTACCGACGACAAGCGCGAAATCGGGAATATTTTTATTCACCACGGCGCCGGCACCGATGAAACAATAACGCCCGAGTGTAATGCCACACACAATCGTGGCATTGGCACCGATGGTGGCACCTTTTCTTACCAAAGTGGGGCGCACCTGATCCATTTTGCGGATTTCAGCTCTTGGATTATAAATATTGGTGAACACCATGGATGGTCCGCAGAAGACGCCGTCTTCAAGGGTGACGCCCTTGTAGACCGATACATTATTTTGGATCTTGCAGCCCTTCCCGATGTCAACATTCGGTCCGATAACAACATTTTGGCCGAGGTTGCAGTTTTCATCTATTTTTGAATTGGAAAGTATATGGGAAAAATGCCATATTTTGGTGCCGCGGCCGATATTGACATTGTCGTCAATTATTGCTGATGGATGCACAAAGGCACCCTGCGCTTCAGCACGCCGGACAGAGCTTCTATCAGACGCAGTAGTGGAATTTGTTTGGGCATCTAAATTAGTCTCCGCCCCCTGGCCCAGCTTGACGATACGGCCATTGTCATTTAAGGAGGCCTGGCTGGCGTTCAGAATCTTAAGTACCCTTAAGCCTTCTTGCCCGTCGGTAATCGGTTGGGAGCCATTGGCCATACAGTCAAGGAAGTGCCGGCATTCCTGGCGCAAAGGCTCCTCCTGTGCAATATCCAATCTTTCGGGATCCGCCTTGGTAGGAACGGGTAGATTTTTTTTCCAGTTGATCTGATGGGCATATAGAAGAAGTTTGTCCTCCCATGGTTGGGTGTCGTCAAAAACAGCCATTCTTCTTTCGCCGACAACGACGAGTTTCTGTTCTTTAAACGGATGGAGCCAGGATACAAAAATGTGAGCCTGCAGTCCGGAGGAAAAGTTCAGGTGAGTGGTGGTTACATCCGCAATCTTTCGATGCAGATAGTTACCGCCGGTGGTGATAAGGCCTTCCGGTTCTTCTCCTGCCAGGGCCAGTATCATTGAAATGTCGTGGGGTGCGAAGGACCATAGAATATTTTCCTCGCGTCTTATTTTGCCTAGATTCAAGCGATGAGAGTAGATGTAATTAATCCTGCCCAGTTCCCCTGATTGTGCCAATTCTTTTAGGCGTATAAACACAGGATGGTACTGTAAAAGATGCCCAACCATGAGAATACGGCGGCCTTTACGCGCTAGCTCAATAAGCTCCTGCCCTTCTTCTTCTCGCAACACAAGAGGTTTCTCAACATATACATGTTTGCCGGCAAGCAGGCTCTCTCTGGCAATGTTAAAATGGGTTTCAGCCGGGGTTGCAATCACCACGCCCTGGATGGCTTTGTTCGAAAGCACATCGGTTAGCGCGAGACAGGTTTCGATATCTTTGTACTGATCCTTATAATTTGATAAAATCGTTTCATTTTTATCGCATACGAGTTTCAGAGAATTGAGATTATAAAAATTCCGAACCAGATTTTTCCCCCAGTAGCCGCCGCCGATAATTGCGACAGTGGGGCTTTCTGCTTCGAGTGATTGCTTCGGGGTAATGGGTGATGGGATCTTTTTTGTCATTTATTCTCCAGAATTGTGTGAGTAAATAGTAACAAGCGACGAGTAACGAGTTTAACGCACTATTTAGAAGACCTTAACGATTTCTGTAATCCAATTATCATTACTTCTAAATTGTGATGTGGTTTCCCCATTTTATTCTCCCCTCCTTAACTTGTCACTCGTCAC
>JBAVYC010000237.1:0-2398 GCA_049698595.1 Desulfobacterales bacterium
AGGCGATGCACTACCGCAATCAGGGTGCTTTTGCCTTTCCACTGGGTCTCGAGCAGGTTCTGGATGCGTGCCTGTGACTCGTTGTCAAGTCCGGATGTGGCCTCATCCATTATCAGGACAGACGGATTTTTAAGAAATATTCTGGCAATGGCCAGTTTTTGACGCTGTCCGCCGGAAAGGTTATCGCCTTTGGTTCCGACCGAATGTTGCATTCCCATTTCGATGATGTCTTCTAAAAAATCTTCCTGAATGAGAAGCTGATGAATACAGGTGTTTACTTTTTCCTGTGCAGCGGGCGATTCTTCTTTCAGGTTCCCAAAGAATATGTTGGTCAGGATGGATTGAGTGTACATGTATTTTGACATCTGACAAAAAGAAATTGCATCGGGGGCAGCAGTAGAGATTTTATTCCTTAATAACCTGCGCCCTTCCAGGATACGATTCCCAAGTTTTTCCGGTAGATGAAAAAATTGGTGCTTTTGAGGAACAAAGTCCAGCATCAGCCGTAAGATTTTTTTGCGTCCTTTGCTAAAGACTCTTTGAATCCCTTTCTTCTTAACATTGTATAATAGCCTTTTGTAATCATCGATTTCCTCAGGATCAATGAGGCCTAGTTCCAATATTTCTTCATCGGATGACCGATTGTCTGAAAATTTAATCAGTTCTTCGATGAATGCAACCCCTGAATTTAAAAGCGGCCTCTTGAGCTTCGCTTCAGCGAGGAATTTAATAAAAATTTCATTTTGCGGTAGGTTGTGAGGATTGAAAGAGTCGTCCTGGGGATCGCCGAATATGATATTTTCAGCAACACTGGAGTGATAAAGGTAATTGTTGGGATCATAAAATTCGATAAAGTCTGCCAGATCTTTGGATAAATCCTTCCGAAAGGTTTTGCGCACGTTTAATATTTGCCTGGTAATATCTTTGTGTTTGTTTCTGTCTAGAACAGCATTCAGCCCGAAGCGCAGCACATCTACAAAAAGGCCGGTCTGCTGAAGTGCCATGATGCGATCATCCAAACTGGGCATTTTTGGCTGCGTATCGGCCTGCTCCTTTTCGGTCTTGGCCATAACCGCATACAGCAAATTTTCTTCGATACTGCCTTCGAATATGAATGGCGTCTGAGAAACAAAACCGATGTTGTGGGTGATATCTTTTTTGGACAACTGCGAAACTTCCTTTTGGTCAATTAATATTTTACCGCCGCTATATTTGTACAGTTGCACAATGCATTGGGCCAGGGTGCTTTTGCCGCTTCCGGAAAAACCCACCAGCGCCATGTGCTCGCCGTGTTTTAAGTTGAAATTTATCTCGGACAACAGCCGGGTTCCGTCTTCGACCACAAATGATAAATCGTTGACTTCAATGCTGCCTTCCAAGTCATGAGGCCGGCGGCCCTCCGGTACCAATAAATGTTCCGGGGCGACATCGAAGTATTCCATGGTTCGGCTGTAGGTAACACTGGCGGTCTGATAGGCCTGATAAAATTGAATCAGCTCCTTCCAGGGATCGTAAAGCTTTTCCTGGGCTGATAAAAAGGCTACCAGGGCGCCCAGTTCCAGTCGTCCGTTAATGGCCAGATAGCCGCCGAGTGCAAACACCAGAAAGCGACTGAAATTGGTAAACAGGCTGTTGACGGTCTTGACGGCAAACCGGTAAAGGTTCCATATGATTCTGATTTTGCGAAGATGATCGACCAAACTGTCGAATTTCTTGTTTTCAAGTGAAAACGCACCGTTGGCCTGGATTTCATGGATACCGGCTACGGATTCTCCGACTTTGCTGGACACCTTGCGACCGGCATCCACCCGCTTGCGATTATAGATGTTGACACGCTTTTGCAACACGGGCACCAGCAACAGCACCACCGGGTAGATGCTGAGCGTGACGGCCGCTAAAAGCGGATTCAGCCAAAACAGGTAGCCGGCAAACGCAAAAAGCATCAGTAAATTGGTCACCGGAACGGCAATCGCCATTCCGACAAAATCACCCGCTGTCGCAAGCTCCGTCGTTAAAGCAGCCACAACCAAACCGGGCTGTGTTTTTCGATAAAAGCTTAACGGCATTGTCAAAATATGAGCGTATAACGCCTGGCGCATATCGGATAGGGTTCGCTGGCCGATGATGGTTTGTAAAATATTGATTAAATATTTCAAGATACTGGCGGCAATAACAGCCACCAGATATATTCCACAGTATAAAACCAGCAAATCAAATTTCCGCAGGTTAATTGCATCATTGACGATTCGCTTCTGCATTTCAAGCGGCAATACATTGGCCAGAACAGCGATCATGGCGGTTGCAACCAGCAGGATTTGGAGCCACCTGTTTTTGGATGTGATCCATGAAATGAGCGATTTATGGACAACGAGGGCATGTGATTTGGCCATTGTGATCT
>JBAVYC010000238.1:0-1783 GCA_049698595.1 Desulfobacterales bacterium
CTGATCGATGAAATCATTTTCAAAACGACCAATCCACGCAATCGTATCATGCTCGAATTAATGGCCCGTGGCGGCATGCGCGTCGGCGAGGTTCTGAAAATTAGGCCCATTGACGTCCATGACCGTAAAATTACATTGCCGGATCCGAAAAGCGGTAAGGAATCTGAGGTGGTATTTATCCCTCAAAAAGTGGCTGACCGGTTAAAGGATTACATCAAAGAAAAGGGTATTAAGCCAGAGCAACGGATATTTCCGATCACCTATAATGCGGCTCGGGTAATGGTTAAAAAGGCGGGCAAGGCGGTTGGGATTCATTTAAGGCCACATGATCTAAGGCGCTTTTGTGCAACCTATGCTTCTCGCGCAGGCACGCCGATTGAGATAATTTCGAAGATACTGCTCCGGCACGTCCATCTTTCGACCACTCAGAGATACCTAGGAAAGATCAGCGATACAGAAGCTTTAAAATGGATTGAGAACCTTTATGGGTAAAATGAGAGGGGCAGCTGATCAATACCATCTTCACAGTGATTAGTTGCCCCAAATTTTCAAGTTGGTGAAAGCAGGATTAGATTTTTTCTCTCAGCGTTTTGCCGGGTTTAAATTTCACAACATTCTTGCCCTTGATTTTGATCTTCTCGCCAGTCTGAGGATTGCGGCCCTTGCGGGTTTTGCGGTAAACATTGCTAAAAGTACCGAAGCCGACCAGAGTAACCTTGCTATTTCGTTTCTTTAATCCCTTTGTAACGCCGTTAATGAATGATTCTAACGCTCTGCCAGTGGCGGCCTTTGTCAAATTTGCATCCTTTGCCATTTTTTCAATTAATTCTGCCTTTGTCATCTGACCTCCTAAAATTTGGATTAAAAAACCGTAATGATTTTTACTGGTTACAATTCTACAAGGAATTTTTAAAATCGTCAATTGCAAAAATCCAATGAAATTAGCTATTTCAAAAGGAATATCGAGATAATTGCATATAAATTATGGCTTTGGCAAGGATTAGAAAAGAAAATACACAGAATTCAATGAATGAAAAGCTGGCGTGAGATTAGATTGGTAGTAGCAATCTTCAATTGATTGATTGTTATAAATGTTTTGCTAATCAAACAAAAAATGACTTTTAAAATGTTTGCCATCATAGCCGACATATACACTTCTGGGGTAAACGGAAAATTATGGATTGGGTGGTGAAGTCCACAGATCTCATGCCGGCACAATATTGTAAATTGGCAGATGCAATATACATTGACGTTTTACCTAGTCCACGGAATTTCAGTTTTTACCACCAGTTCGTTCCAGAGCAAAATTGAATAAAGCAAGGGCACATGGTTTCTGATCCAACTCGGAATAAACACCGAAGAATCGAATTTTTGGCTCTCCTTCCCACTTTCGGAGGCATTCGAGGGATCTATGCAGGGGGTGCCGTCTGATTCCTCCGCAAAGACAGGCCGATCTTTAATACCGCCTTTTGGGTCGATAAACTTTAACTCACCAACATGGTGGTAAGGGTTTTTCGCTGGCATGCTGGTGACAATGTCATTGCCATTTACTACCCTGAAGGCTTTCAGTTGAAACCTGGATTGAAATTCTTGATCCCCCACTCTAGGCGAGCCGAAGGTGTATAGTCCCTGAACATCCTGCAATCGGTCGGCGGCGAGCGTCGCGAGAGCAGCTCCCAGGCTGTGCCCGGTTACCCATATTTTAATGCCCTTAGCCTTTAGTGTATTGATTTCCGGTAACATCTCTTGCCAGACATCATCCAATGCTGCCTTAAAACCACTG
>JBAVYC010000239.1:0-2542 GCA_049698595.1 Desulfobacterales bacterium
AATACGGGCCACTGCAATCCTCCATTATCCCAATCGTTCCTACTTCAAGGACTATTTATAAATCCAGACATCGTTATTTACAAGCAATTAATGGCCATTTTTTTTGACACAGATTATTTCAGTGGGGAGTTGCCCACTTCAACTATAAGCGACTTACCGGTTGGTGTTAGCGCCCCTAAACCGGTTAATTTTCGGCAAAGCTGTTCCTGGGCTGCCCGGCGGCTGGGTTGTTCAAGAGGCTCAAGGCGCACCGTGACTTTGTGCTTTTCACTCTTGACCCAGCCTTGACAATTGGTGATGGCATAGAACAAATCTACGTATTCATTTTTATTTTCATAAAAAGGTAATAGCCACTCAACCATTTGTTTGCGAGCATTCCAAACCGAGCTGGTTACAAAATCAAACAGATTCTTACTCTCATTGCAGATGCGCTTAAAACAGCGGTAGTCTTCCAGTGAGGTTATATCGATCTTTTCAGGTGTTTGCTTTATCTGCCGTTTCAGTTCGGCAATTTCAGATTCCTGATTGTCCATGTTGCGTTTTAAGCGACGATGAGCACTGTTTTGACGGATACTGCCATCTTTATTAAAAACTTCTTTGCTCTTTGAAAATTTTTTATAGCTCTTGTTCAGCTGCGTTTTCAACCGTGCTAACAGCCCCTGCTTTTGCTTGTACTGAGGATTGATAATTTCCTGCTTTTCACTGTCAACCATTTCAAATCCTGGTTGATAGTGCAGCGGATGTTTGTCAACCAAATGCTTGAAGGTGTTCTCCGAAGCTCCCCAGCGGCTTAAAATCGCCATCGCACAGTCCTGTGTGCTCAGCTTATCTGGTGGTACCCCTGCCAGAGCACTGGTTCGGCGGTTGCTAATCACATTCCAGATGTAAATGCGTCGTAGCGTAAATTTTTCATCACTGCCATCTTCAAGTTTGTGGGTAAATCTTCTTTCGCCTTCAAAAATACGATATGTCTTGGCATTGAACTCAAAGGACTCAGTGAACATCTCGGGGGCAAATGCTTCGAGTTTATCAGTATCAATATACTTCTCCCAGGTCACAAAACAGACCTGGTTTTCAAGCAAGGTATGGAAAAACTCAGATCCATAACCTTCACGGTCAAAAACCTGCACCGGCGCTTGGACAAACTCATTTTGCCACTTTTTGCTCAAGCTCACAATGTAGCTGCGAAGATCGCCCTTGCCTTCCTGGATCTCAAAGTCAACAATACGACCACTGCTGTCACAGGTCACCAGGTTGGTGCGACCCGCAACCGGCATACGCCGCTGAGTATTGTAACCCGAGTGGACTTTTTCCTTGCCGGTATAAGGCAGAAGATGCCCGTCGGTAAACCACAACCACATGCTCACCAGGCCTGCACGCATCTGATGGCGAAAAAACTCTTTAAGCAACTGGGCTGAGATTCTTTTCTCAGATACATCATGAAGCCATCGGCGCACCCTGAGCCTGGAAGGCACACGTTTGATTCCCAGCACCAGTCCGGCTTCACGCTTGCAAATGTTTTTAAGCTGTTCAATGGAGCGGATATTGTAGGCTGCCATTAAAATAAATACCATAAATAACTTGTACCTTGCCCCGCAATATCCCATGACCAGCTTCAACCATTTATTTTCAGTGATCAAGGCGATCAGGTACATAAATACTCCGGCATAGCGGGTGGCTTTCCAGTCATGTTCTTCACTAAAGGGCTGATCTTGTGCAGCTATTGGCACCGTGGTCAAATCCAGCTCAAGCTGGCTGCTGGCAGCTTCGCGCTGCTGTTTGTGGATCTGTTCAACCTGCCTTGCCTTGTTGCCGGTAGACCGGCGATTGGAATGTCGCTGGCGCTGCTCGCGAAGGCTTTTGCTTCGCGATGGCGAATAATTGTGGATTAACCCCTCTAAACCAAAATACTTATTTATTTCAATATAGTTATGCACCGTCTGGCGGGTGATGCCAAGTGCTGCAGCCAACGCCTTTTTTTCGGCGCCCATCTCAACGGCTTCCACAACTAAAAGCTTTTTAGCTACCTTGTCGGAAAGCTCGATGGTTTTCACCAGCGTGTTGTTATGATAAAGATCAGTCTTTGCAGGCCTACTATAACTAAATTTAAGATAAAGCCGATAGCCGATTTGCTTAATACTTTCATCCTGGGGCTCAACATCTTTGAACATAGGGCTTTGTTTCATGATAACCTCGTTGACAATTATTTGGTAAACACATGGTTATCATGGATAATTTTTTTAATCAAGTAATATTTACACAATATTTCTTTTATTACAATATATTTAGATTGTTATAATTATATGTGTCAAATTATTTAGCAGGAAGCTGAGTTAAATTATTTTGCGAAATCGCTCCCAATCGTGTAAAAGCAGGCTTTCTTGGAGCAAACAAAAAACTGAAATCCGAGATCTGAAATTTGAATAGATAGAATTCCTTCAATTCCTGAATTCCTTAATCCCTCAATTGAGCACCAATTTATATAAATGCTATCCTCATGGCTAAATACGTGCTCCGTGTACTTAAATTTTATCTACCAACA